>DDBO01000123.1 GCA_002332755.1 Bacteroidales bacterium UBA2030
GAATTGGTATTGCCTATGGTCAACATGTTGGCAGGAGATTGATAAACAAGAACCGGGCCTGCAGAATTGGGGCGAATATCGTAGGCTCTCATCCCGTTAGCCCCTAAAGGCACATAACAAATATAATCGTTTTTCTTGATAAACATATACAATTTGCCTAAGCGGTCGTAATCAGGCTCAACGCTTTGATGGTATGCCGGCAGATTGATGTTTATTGTTCGCTCATTGGCAAAATTAGGATTGTTTCCACCATTCCAAATCTTCAGGACAGCATTCTGTGTTGGGCTTGGGGCTATAAGCCCGGTAAACCAATTAGAATTACCGGCTCCGTTGTTATAAGCTACCGATTTAGCTCCATCATTCAGAATATAATCGGCCACACCCAAACTTCCTTGATTTATGCTCCAAAATCCCCCATTGGTATTCCCGGCACTAACGATGAGCCTGTTGCCTACCTGAACAATACCGTTAACTGATGGTGTTTCACCAACAGGAGTAACCTGAAGACTTTGGGAAGTGTTAATTCCTCCCTGTCCATTGATATTTACCGGTATTACAACTCCTCCTAAAGTACGATGACTCCCACCGAGATAGATTTTATTGGTGTTTTTCTTGTAACTGGCAATGTTAATATCGATATCTTCAAAAATGATCTGCGAGTTAATGGTTGGTTGCATGGTATTGCCCAGGTTATATACTACGATAGCTCCACCGAAATCCTCACCCCGAAGGTTGTAGGTCACATAGGCTTTGTTATTCTCAAAAATTACGCTGGAAGCACTGAGTACCTGACCGTTAATTGAAGGCGACTGAGCATCGCCCACAAGCATAAAGCCAACAGCTTCAGAAGATTTGGGCTGATTCAGGGTGATGGGTACCATGGGGTAGCTCATCCTCTGGTTGAGTTCAACAGAGTCAGTATTAACCTGAAATTTAACAATTCTGTCAGGATTTTCTTTAACACATGCCGACATTACAGAAACCAGAAATACCACAGATAAAAAGACGCATTTTCTCATACCTAATTGCTTTCTTGTCTGAAATCAAATTACACGCCAAGAATTTAAGTTATTATAAATCAATATTTTAACCCAAGAATGAAATAAGATGCATTCTAAAAAGGAATACAAATATTTCAAACAGAAATAAAAAAGCCGGGCCCACAAAGCCCGGCTTCAGATAAACAAAGTCGTTTAAAACTATTAAAATAAACCTGCCTTTTTAAGGGCAAAACGCACCAAGTAGTAAGAAACTAAAATTAACAAAGGCCAGGTGATAAACCATAAAATTTGTGTAAGCATAGCAAGTCATTTTTTATTAATACACGTGAATATCTTCCTTCATTTCCTCTTCGCTAACCTGTTTATTGTTGAGTGATTTCCACACCCAGGCAATATAGGCAAGAACAAAAGGAACCAATAAAGAGACATAGCTCATGGCGGTGAGGGTGTAATGGCTTGATGAACTGTTTTGAATCGTCAGGGAGCTTTGTAAGAATTTGTTGAAGGCCTCTGTCCCCTCGCCCAACGACCAATTTACAGCCGGATAAAACGCAGTGTTATTATAACCAGCCACCAGCAACAGAGACAGAACGGCCAAAACCGTACCAGTGCCCGAATACCAGATCCCTTTGGATGACTTTTTAAACATAGCCAGAGCTAATCCGGTAAGCACCAAGACTACACCTGCAAGAAAGAGGATAAGCACGAGGGGCATCTGCAAGAAGTTGTGCAAATATTTATAGGATTCGAGGTATACGATTCCATTATCCGGGTTCACGGCAAATCCCTTACGCAACAAAATACTCACCAGAAACCACAGGAAGAATAAGAGGAAAAGCGGAGCCGAAATAAAAAGCTCTTTTCTGGCTCTTTCGAAAATGCTCTCACCTTTTACGCTGTTCATTATATAAAGAGCGCCTAAAATGCGGCTGAGGAAGAATACAGCCAGTCCCAAAGCCACATTGGTAAAAGTGAGTACTGCCTCTAATCCATGGGCAGGGCCAGTCCATTGTGAAATTACGGTGGAGGCTTGAGAAGGAAGGTTGGTAAGGTTAAGCTTTTCTACCTGAAACTGACTTCCGGTGAAGAAAGTGCCAACAGCTGTACCGAGCAATACTGTTCCCAGCAATCCATTGATGAAAAGGAACACATCGTAGGTGCGCTGGCCAAGTAAGTTAGCCGCTTTTGAACGATATTCATAAGAAACGGCTTGAATTACAAATGCAAACAAAATGGCCATCCACACCCAATAGGCACCGCCAAAAGAGGTACTGTAGAAAAGCGGGAAAGAAGCGAAAAAAGCCCCCCCAAAGGTCACCAGGGTAGTAAAGGTTAATTCCCACTTGCGCCCCAGGGTGTTTACAATCATGGTGCGTTCTATTTCTGTTTTTCCAAGCTGGTAAATGAGTGTTTGCCCTCCTTGCACAAAAGTTAAAAACACCAGCAAGGCTCCGAGCAGTGCAACGATAAAATACCAATAATGCTGTAACGTAAGCAGCGACATATTTTCAAACATGGTTATTTCCCTCCATCTTTAGGTCCATTTTTAATCTGGGCTAACATAATTCTTACTTCTGCAATGAAGAGTATGGTAAAGGTGATGGCAAAAAGCCAGAAAGTAAGTTTGACACTTGATACCTCGAGGTGGGATACGGCAGCAAAGGTGGGCATCAAATCCTGAATAATCCAGGGCTGGCGTCCCACTTCAGCCACAATCCAACCCGCCTGAGAGACTAAATAAACGAGAGGAATGGCAAAAATCGCCAAAACCAATATCCAACGCCGTTTTTCCAGTGTATCGCGCATGGAATGGTAAACAAAATAAAGCATCATCAGAATAAAGAGGAAACCAAAATAAACCATCACACGGAACGACACAAAGGTTAGCCGTATCGGAGGAATGGCCTGATGAGGGTCTTCGAAATACCCATAACCAAAATAACGATAATTCGCTTCGAGCACCTTCATGGCTGAATCGGCCTTGGCCGTTTCACCTGCAGCCTGAAATTCCTTATAGCTGCGCAATGCACTAATGGCCATGCGACCTTTTTCCATTTTTTCATTAACACCCATAACTCCTTTTCCCGGATTTCCATGAACAAGGTCTTTTATTCCGGGGACAAAAGCATTGGGGTCAAGATAGGCAAGGTAAGAAAGTACATTAGGGATTTCTATCTTAGAAATGAATTCCAGACGTTTGTGCTCGTCGTTTTCAACCTTACGGGTAATACCTACTGCAACAAAAGGAGCACCACTCTGACCTTCATAGAGGTTTTCCATAGCAGCAAATTTTAAAGGCTGTACCTGAGCCATGTGCCGGGCACTGGAATCGCCAGTAAGAGCCGTATAAATTCCGAAAATCAATCCAAATACAGAGGCCACGACAATACTGCGACGAGCCAACAGCTTTTCACGGTTCTTCAATAAGTACCATGCACTTACGCCTATAACAAATATGGAGGCGAGCAGGTATGCCGATGATACCGTATGCAAAAACTTATTGATGGCCGTCGGCGAGAACAGTACTTCCCAAAAGCTTGTCATCTCATTTCTTGCAGTGTCAGGGTTAAAGCGTGTACCCGTAGGATTCTGCATCCAAGCGTTGGCTACAAGAATCCATAGTGCAGACAGGTTGCTGCCAATGGCTACTAGCCAGGTTGATAATAGATGCACCTTCTTGCTAACCTTGTTCCAGCCGAAAAACATGACGGCAATAAAGGTGGTTTCGAGGAAAAATGCCATAATGCCTTCTACGGCCAGCGGGGCACCAAAAATATCACCCACAAACCATGAATAGTTCGACCAATTGGTGCCAAATTCAAACTCCAGAATAATTCCGGTGGCCACACCAATGGCAAAGTTGATACCAAAAAGGGTCATCCAGAATTTGGTGATGCGTTTCCATTCGGGATCTCCTGTCTTCACGTAAATGCTTTCCATGATGGCTATCAGGAAAGTGATACCTAATGTGAGTGGCACGAAAATCCAGTGAAACATAGCCGTGAGGGCAAATTGCCATCGCGACCATTCTACTAATGACGGATCAATGTTCATCATAGCGCTTGGTTTTATTATAGGGGTTTTCGGGTTAATTGTTCAGTGACATATTTAGCACGGCTCTTGTCATCAGGGAATTTTTCCTTGAGGTAGGGTTTGAAAAAAAACAACCGAAAAACAGCAAACATTATGAATAGCTTTAAAAGAATGATAGCCCATAATGTTTTGCCTACTGTCATACTTCGGAATCCTTCAATATAAAATCGTATAACACGTTTCAGCATACTTTGGTGATTTTAACCTTAACAATGGTTTAACAACATTGGTTCAGGGAGACCGAAATTTAGAAACATTCAAAATTAAAGATAAGAACAATGTACCTACCCCTTATTGCAGCAAGCGGGTGAAACCATTTGTTCATTCTGTACTTTGAGGTGTAATTTACTCTCCTTGGGGCTAATGTAAGGAATGCCCAGACTCAGACCTCGCAGTATGAACAAAATGCCAACCAGAATTACAACAAAGGGAATAATTTGATTGATACGAGTTTTAAGGGTTTTACCCACAAAGTTCCCTGCCAGGCTAACGAGAAGCATCAAGGGTAATGTACCTAATCCAAAAACAATCATGAACAGCATACTTTTGGTAAGGCTACCTGTTCCAACAGCGCCGGCTAAGGCAACATAAACCAGACCACAGGGCAAAAGTCCATTGAGTAAGCCAATAAGGAAAAGTGCCCCAGCAGTACCACTTTGCATCAATTGCGAAAGCGGTTTTTTTATACGATTGAAAACCGGTGTGCCCAGATTCTCTGAACTGAAATTACCACCAAAGATTAAAGGGACTAAAACGGTAAGTATCATTACTATACCCATGATAATACTAACCTTCTGTTGCAAACCGGCAAGCGAGAGGCCAGCACCAGCCAAACCAAAAATTAAGCCCAACCCACCATAAGTAATTGCCCGGCCCACATTATAGGCAATGCCATTAAAAATGCGAAAGAACCATGATTTTCCTTTCAGGGGAAGAACAAGAGCGATTGGCCCACACATGCCAATGCAGTGAAAACTGCCTGCAAGGCCAAGCATCAAGGGAATTATAATTTCAAACATAAAGGTGATTATTTGGGATCAAAAACATAATCCATTTCGTGTAAATAGAACTTACCGTCTTTTTCCAACTCAATTCTTACAAAGTATTTTCCTTTTCGCAAGCTATTTACAGGTATTGATACTCCATCTTTGGCCTTCAGCTTCCTTTCAACCGTAAAATCAAAATTCTCATCAGAAGGACGAAAAAAATAAATCCTCAAACGAATCGAATCGTTTTCTACACTTTTGGGCAAGCTAAGGTGTATGGAATCAATAAGTCGGGTAAAACCCAGGCCGGGACCTAAATCACTGAATCGCTGAGCCGCATCTATTTCATCCTGGTGATGGATAGAGTGATAGTAGTAATCTTCACGCATTAAGCTCCTATCCTGCTTCGAGCTTATAAAAATCAACAAGCCAATTATCCCTACGTAACCTATTAAAGCAAGAATTATTCCCGCTCCCCAGTTAAACTTAATTTTCATTGTCCGACATTTTGGCGTATTCCAACAAATGTAGTACTATAATCCTGAACCGGTTGACCATTTGCCAAAATACGAAAAATCACTTTCCGACTCGCAAAATCCGCTTCATTTTTTGGAACAATATAGAAAAAAAGCGTTTCGAGTGAAGCTTCCTTTTTAACCACCACAGTGTCGACGCCCCCAGCCAGTTTTATGATACCAACGTCACTGAGCTCTTGCAGGCGAATCACCTGGTCTTTACGACTTTTGTTTACAATTCTTAGGTTGTAGAGGTTGGAGATATGACCACTGTCGTATGGCTGGAAAATGGTACCCGGTGTGCGCAAAACAGTAGCCTCAACAGGAGCCCGGCTAAACAATAGATAAAAGAAAAATCCTGCGAGCATTAAAAGGACAATACTATAGGCATATGCTCGCCAATTCAATCGATGGGGGATCCCCTCCCTAATGCTCCTTTCTGAAGTGATCCGTATCAGCCCCCGCGGAAGTTTCACTTTATCCATCACGGCATCGCATGCGTCAATACAGGCCGTACAATTCACACATTCGAGCTGAGTGCCATTGCGGATGTCGATTCCGGTTGGACATACCCTTACACAACTTTTACAATCAATACAATCGCCCAGGCTTGGTTGTTTTCGCTTCTCTACCGGCAAAGCAGTGCCACGTGGTTCTCCCCTTCGATAATCGTAAGCAACAACAAGGGAGTCGTTGTCGAGCAATACCCCCTGCAAACGACCATAAGGGCAAATCACCGAACATGTTTGCTCACGGAACCACCAATAGATAAAAACGCCAACGACCGTAAAAACAATTAAAAAGGCTAACAAATAAGGATGCCCAGAAAATCCGGAGCGATAGGCTTCGAAAAGATATTTTTTTCCAATGAAAAAGACCGAAAAATTGTTAACGGTATAGAATATTATTGTAAAAAAAACCAAAAATTTAAGGGTGCGACGCAAAAATTTGTCTCCATCCATAGGTCTCTCTCTGAGCTCTTTCTGTTTTACCGGTGAGCCATCAATCCATGTCTCAATTCGCCGGAATACAATTTCCATAAAAATGGTCTGAGGGCAGGCCCATCCGCACCAGATTCGTCCATAAACTACAGTAAAAAGAATTATTCCCACTACAAAAGCCAGCATCCCTACGCCAAGCATATATGTATCCTGCGGCCAGATAACTAAACCAAACAAAATGAACTTTCTTTGAAGTACATTTAGTAACAGGAGGGGTTCTCCTCTATATTCGAGATGGGGTAAAACAAGGAAGAAGGCTAACAAAAAGATTGCTACTAAATGTCGCCGAAAAGTAAATATGCCTCTGGGTAAACTGGCAAATACCCATTTACGACGGCCACCTTCACCAATTGTGTATAGCCGATCGCGAAACGATAGATCTTCCATATCCTCAGGGTTTTGGTTTCTTTTCCTGACCCTTGATTGTATACCCTTTTTCGGTAATTGCCTGAGAAATTGATTTTATATCAACCAAAGTTATATCAAAAGTAACCTCTACCTTACCAGTTTGATGATCAGCATTAATATCAACAATACCCCCAAGTTGCTTGACAGCGTTAGAGATGGTGTTTTCGCAACCGGTGCAGGTCATTCCTTCCACATCCAAAACAACGGTAATGGCTTTTAATGAATCAGGTTGAACACTCTTGGGGTCATTGGATTTAGGTTTACAGCTGCTCACAAGGATGATAAAACTCAAAAACAGGAATAAAAAATTTCTCATGGAAGTAGATTTTGGTTGATGAATTCAAAATTAAATGGAAATATCTAAATAAGGGCATCTGTACCTAAAACCAACATCACAAAAAGCAGAAAAAAATTAATGAACATAAAAGCCTTACGAACCACAGAAGGATCCGCCATTGTTTTCA
>DDBO01000184.1 GCA_002332755.1 Bacteroidales bacterium UBA2030
AAGTTTCACCCATGAAACGTTTGATGGAAAAAACGGTGCGCTTGGGATTGGTGATGGCCTGACGTTTGGCAGGGTCACCCACTTTGCGCTCACCGCTGTCGGTAAAAGCCACCACCGAAGGTGTCGTGCGGCGTCCCTCACTGTTGGGTATAACTACCGGCTCATTGCCTTCCATCACGGCAACACAGCTGTTTGTCGTCCCGAGGTCAATTCCTATTATTTTGCTCATTGTTTCCTGATTTTTATGTTTATTAAATGCATTTCTATTGGCTGACTGGGTGGCTCAAGCATTATGCCAAAACTCGGTTGCAATAAATTTCAGTGAATAATTAATACATAAAAAACTGACTTACAGAAAAATAAAAAACAATCTCTGCTGAAAACCAGCTGACAAAATGACAACATCAATGTTTTGGTAGCGCCAAATTGTTTGGAAGGAGAAAAAAGATGTCATCCGGCAAAAAACACCGGAAGAACACACAACTCGTTGTAGATCAACTGTTTTTTAAAAGGGGACTTCTTTGAAATTTGGTTTGCCTCCCCTGATGCATTTATTGCTTCACGATAAAGCTGCCATCAATGCTTTGGAAAAAATTCCTAATATCGGCGGCCATCTCGGTATCAATATTATATGTGCGTTTTTTTAAAAACCTGCTGGTAAACAAACCGTAGCCATTTTCGATGTTAGTATATTCAGGCCTTTCCTGCACAATACTCGAACTGGGTTCATTTACTTCGAGATAAATATTGAAATCATCGGGGATGACTGCAATAATCAGATCCATTTTCCAAGGCAATCTTTGCACCTGAGGATTGGCAGGTATAGCGCTGCCCAGGTACTTATAGAATGCTGTTCCGGAAAAAGTAATTTCGAGATCTTCTGTTCCGTCGGTGCGTTGGCTTTTGATGACCCCAAGCTGATAATCCAATGAATGATAAGTGGTATCGTTGGCTCCTGTAAACTCTTTATAATAGAACCTGTAAACAGCCTGAAAACGCCGACCATTAACAGCTGCCCGCCATTTCACGGTGTTTTGATTGTCCTTATTGAGGATTTTAATGTAAGGTTTATTGGGATTATAAAGCGGCTTGCTGATATTAAAATCTTTTACCATCAAGGTAGTGGAAGTAACTACTTTACCCGTTTTTTTATTATGAACCTCCAGACGATAGCGATGGTCAGTATTTACCCAAACAGTGTCACTTCCTGCAATAGCAGCGGGGACGGGAAACCTCCCTTCGTACACAAGCACATAAGGGAACTGGGGGTTATAAAACGGGCTGTTCGGATCATCACTCCGCTTTACCCAGAGAGGTTTCAGAAAGATACTTTGCTGTACTGCATCGCCTTTCAACTCGTCAATTTTGGCGAATATTTGTGCTGTATCATAGTTTATGCTATCGGCAATCTGGGCATATTGTAATGCATCTCCTTCGCCAAGATAGGCCTTGTTTATTCTGATGTACTGATACTGTTGGGACGGATCAAGAATTCCATAAACGATGGCAATGTCTTTGTAGGTGGCATTTACATCAAAATCTGTCTCACAGGCAGTAAACAAGACCATTACTGCAAAAAAGGCAACAACTTTGGTAATAGTGTTTTTCATTGGTTTGTAGCGCGTTTGAGAGGTATCAAAGAAGGGTAGTGGCAATCAAAAGGGTTTGACTCTATTTAAAACCCATCCACTGACCCTGCAAAATTAAGATAAATGTTTTTGGGAAAGGTTTAGCCACTATCAATGAGCTATGGTTTTTTGCTTAATCATGCCACCCACGGCATCCTTAACATTATTAATGACAATAAAAGCATTGGGGTCGATTTGTTCTATTTCCTTGCGTAAGCGGGCGACCTCGAGTCGTGTAATAACGGTATAAACGATTTCAATATCGCCCGGTTGTTGACTCTTTCGGGTGTAGCCTCTTTTTCCACAAAACACCGTTACTCCTTTGCCCAGTTTTTTCACTATCATTTCACGAATTTCAGTTGAGTGGGGCGAGATGATCATTACACCCAGGTATTCATCAACGCCCTCAACAATATAATCTACAGTTTTGCTTGCAACAATGTAGATTAAGATAGAATAAAGGGCAGTTTCTATGGTAAAAAGCCAGGCTGCAATGGAAAATAGAACTACATTAAAAACCAATATAAAATCGCCCATGGTAAGCCCAGTACCACGGGACAGGTAAACAGCCAAAACCTCGGTTCCGTCAATCACTGCTCCACCCCGCACTGCCAAGCCTATCCCTAATCCCAGGAAAAAACCTCCAAAAACCGAAACCAGAAGTCGATCGTGGGTAATGATGGGAAAATCGACAAAAGCCAGTACCAGAGACAGCCCCAAAATGGCCAGGCCACTACGCAAACCGAAAACCCGGCTCACCTGTCTGTAGCCCAAAAGAATAAACGGGATATTAATTATAAGCACCAATAGTCCGAGTTCCCATGAAGTCAGCCGATTGATAATTAATGATAAGCCGGTAATTCCGCCATCCAACAGCGAATTAGGGAGTAAAAATCCCCTCAAGCCAAATGCAGCCGAAAATACTCCAAGGGTAACAATCAGAAAATCAACGACCAGATGCCTGACCGTATTTCTGAATCGAATAACCTGCCTGGCATAGGCATAAGCAGAAGTCCCGCTACGAGTAATAAACCCTGTTGCCTTCTTAAGGTTATTTCTCATGAACACAAATTACGACAAGCTAAATTAAAATAAATAGTAAGCCCCTGAGATGCCAGATTATAAAAACCCACGGTCTCCTTGTGAAAAAGGGGAGTATTGCCTTTTCAGGTCAATTAATAAATAAGATCTTTGTGGCAAGAGTCTCCGATCCATCTTCATTGGCTACAAAAACGAGATAAACGCCACTTTGAACCCTTTTACCGTCGTAATCACGACCGTTCCACACTGCTTGGGTTCCGGAAGCGATGGTATGATAAACCAATTTGCCGCTGATAGAAGTAATTTTAACGTCGGCATTGCTGGGGAGCCCTTTGATGGCAATGGGCCCATCGTAGGAAGGTCGAACCGGGTTAGGATAGGCAAATACCTCTGTAGTATCATTTCCGGGAGAGGGAGAATCGCCCTTAAAACCTACAATCCCGGCAGAAGTAGCAATAAAGACTTCTCCATCAGCAGCCACCGAAATATCTACAATGGAATTGGAAAGGAGGGGACTATTGTCTTCGGTGAAATGATAAACCTGTTTGGTACCGTCGGCTGAAAAGAGGAATACTCCGGCTTTTTCGGTACCCATCCATTTGCGGTTGGCTCCATCAATAGCGATGGCAGTCACGGTCTCGTTTTCAAGCAAATATTGCACATATCCATCCTGTTCAACCAGAATTCGTTGGGCATCGAAATTGCTCCCACTAAAAATAGCAGTAGGATTATAAATAACAGCCACACCGGCATCGGTGCCTAACCACACTGCCCCATCGAGGTCACTGGTTACACAAAAAACACGATTTCCCGGCAGGGCGCCGTTTCCGGTTGAGGAGGTAAGAATTCGATAAATAGGACCCTGGGTATTTTTCTCGTTTACCACCAACAGACTGTGGTCTTTACGCAAGGTTATCCATTTTTGGCCGTAATTATCCACTGTCAGGCTACCCAGGTCGAGCCCGGAGGCACTTCCGCCCAAATTAAATCCTTTCCAAGTTCCGTCGGGGCTTAATCGATGCAAACCGGTAGGTGCACCACTGTTGGCAACCCAAAGATTATTCTGTTCATCAAAAGCTACTCCGCTAATTGTGACCATTTTGGGAGCTGCCACAAACCCCTCCAACGAACTGTTAGTTTCGTCCCATACCTTTGTTATTCCATTTTCATCAAACTCAATCAAACCTTGGCCCCAGCTTCCGGCAAAAGCTCTTTTTGGATTTTTAGGGTCAACAGCTATGCAAACCATATCCATGATGGAGTCAAAAGCCGGGATATTTGTACGGTTGAAATACTTCCAGGAGGAGCCTGAAAAATAGTAAACGCCATCTTTCATGTAAAGGGCTTCCCAAGTGCTTTTACGGCCTCCTGAAGCTACCCAAAGCGAATTTCCCTGCATATCCAAATCAAACACATTTACCGAATAGGGACCATTGGGTGTGTAGGGCTCTCCATTCCACCCGTCGCCCCAGGTCTTGACCAAGCCCATCACCGCATCGGCAAACCAGAAATTGCCCTCTTTGTCGAACACTCCATCGCGCGGACGAACCTGCATTCCCGATGGAGAAAAAGAAACCATTTGGAATACCATACCTTGTTTGTAGACATGAATGGCGGATTCGAACGCCAGTATTATCTTGTCATCCCTCACCGTTATGCGATAGCAATCGGGGTTGTTATAAACGTTGAGTTTGGTCCACTTCTGGGTGGCTTGGTTAAAAATAAATATAGTATCGTCGTTATATGCCGGATTATTATTATTCACAACCAACCTGCCATCAAAATATCGAATGGCATTGTAGCGGCCGTTTACCAGAGGAACATTGCTTAACTTTTCCCAAGAGCCATAATAGGAGAGAAATGGATTATTAATTTCAGCACGATAGATACCTTCGGCAGTCGCAGCATAAAAATAATTGTCATCGAAAGTTAAATCTAACACATTGATATATGCACCATCTGGACCTATATACCAGGTATCGCGTATTTCCTCCCTGTCGATATCGACCACTACTATTCCAAAACCACACGACAAATAGGCTAATTTATCCTTTAAGGTAATGCGGTTGATTACCTTGTTGCCCAAAATAGGTTTACGCTTGATATCACTGAGATTTACAATTCGCCCTTCCTTCACAAGGTCGAGGTTTGTGTTGGAGTAAGCAACCACAATGGTCTTATAGGTTTGGCTATAAGCCATATCGGCAATACCCACATCAGAAAGGCCATTGACTTTGTTTAGTCGCGAAATACTTTGGTATTGCGGGTCGTAGTAAAACAGACCATAGGGTGTAGCCGTCCAAATGGCCTGGTTGATAATTTCCACAGCAATACCTTTAGAATAAGGCAAATGATCGCGCCATTGATATAGCCCAACCTGTGACCAACCTTTAAACTGAAACAGCAATGCAATGATTAACCCAAGAGTAAATTTAAAATATTTCATAAGTTAAAATTCTAAATATAAGGAAGAAAATCATCCCTTCAATAAAACGCAGGGACGGACTTTTATTGTTTCCCTTCACTTGTGTATTCACCTGCAAATTTTTCAAGAAACTCATTCAATGGATATTCGCCATAGTACACCACTCCCTTATAGGCAACCACAGGATACATAATGGCTATATTGGTTTTGCCCGCAGCTCGCGATGCCAGCTGGTACATTACCATTCCATTGGGCGATAACGCCAGATCGAGCTTCAGGTAAGGAATACCTTTTTCGTCGAAAAATCGAGCTGCAGTCACACACCTGCCACAACCCTTATTGCTATACATCACAGGTATAAATTGCGATATACTATCCACCTGCTGAAGGGTGAGTGTCAAGCTGTCGCTGGAAATAACATTATGATGCTGTGCTTCCAATTCCTTTGGCAGTATGCATGTTATCATAATCATCATCAAAAGGAAATGTGTCTTTGATTTCCACATAAGGCAGACGAATATTTGTATGCGAAATTAATCAAAGCAAACCAAAAGCTTACATTCTTCACTTTTTACGAAAAGGGAATTACTTTAGACTTGGTTTGCGGCCATAGGTCTATTCAGGTGTTTGATGTGGGGGAAACCGGTCAAGGAGCACAAGCCTTCCTGTTTAAAGTTGGAGGAATATTTGACCACCCCAAAGGCAAAACATTCTGCGTTGTTTTGCGAAGCTAAAATGAAGGATTCATTCCCAGATTATACATAATAAATGAGAACTTATCTGTAACGCTTTCAATAATTTTTGCCGTAGGCTTCCCTGCACCATGTCCTGCCTTTTCCTCAATACGAATGAGAATTGGCGCTTCACCTGCCTGGGCAGCCTGTAATGTAGCGGCATACTTAAACGAATGCGCCGGTACTACTCGATCATCGTGGTCAGCAGTCATCACCATTACGGCAGGATAACGGGTTCCTGGTTTGATATTATGAAGCGGTGAATAACTCAGCAAATACCGGAACATTTCTTCGCTCTCTACGGACGTACCATAATCGCTTGCCCAAGCCCAACCTATGGTAAACCGGTGATAACGCAGCATATCCATTACCCCCACTTCGGGTACTGCGGCCCCAAAAAGATCAGGTCGCTGATTGAGAACAGCTCCGATGAGCAATCCACCGTTACTTCCTCCATTGATAGCCAGCCTGGCTGGAGAGGTATACTTGTTAGTTATCAGGTATTCCGCTGCAGCAATGAAATCATCAAAAACGTTCTGTTTTTTCATGCGTGTGCCAGCCTGGTGCCATTCCTCGCCATACTCTCCTCCTCCCCTGAGGTTGGCTACGGCATAAATACCGCCATTCTCGATAAATGGAAGAATTGCAATACTAAACGCTGGTGTTAGACTTATGTTAAACCCACCGTAACCGTAAAGCAGGGTCGGATTGTTGCCGTCTTTAACCAGTCCCTTCTTATAAACCAGAAACATGGGAACCCTTGTACCATCTTTGCTTTGGTAAAATACCTGTTCGGTTGTATAATTGTCAGGATTAAACTTAATTTCGGGCTTACGAAATACTTCGCTGCTATTGGTATTTACGTTGTATTTATAAATGGTAGTGGGGAAAGTGTACGAGGTGAAAGCGTAAAAGGCGATATCCTTATCTTTTTCGCAAGAAAAGCCGCTTACAGTGCCTATTCCCGGCAAGGGCATTTCTCCGGTTTGGCGGCCGGCCTGGTCGAAAATATAGGCATGGTGACAGGCATCTTGCATATATAGCCCTATTATTTTTCCAGAGGCAAGATAAATACCTTCGAGCACCTGTTCTTTCTCAGGAATAATGGTCTGCCAGTTAGCCATACCAGGTCGGGATGCATCGATGAGTAATCCTTTTTTGCGCGGAGCCATATAGTTAGAAAGCACCAGCAGGCTATTATCGATATTGTCTACTACATGATACTCATAATCAAAATTATCACCGATACGGAAAAAGTCGGAGCCAGGTTTAGTTAAGTCTTTTACGTGCAAAATATTTCCATAGGTAGATTCACTTTCGCTGATAATGAGGAAACGCTCATCATCTGTCACCGATGCGCCAAAGGTTCGCAGGGGATGCTCAGGATCGGCCCACACCAGCTCATCGTTTTTAGGATCGTCTCCCAGCTTATGATAATAAACCTTTTGATTTTCATTTTTATTAGAAAGCTCACTACCCGCTACAGGGGCATCGTATCGGCTATAATAGAAGCCATTGCCTTTCCATGCCATACCCGAAAACTTTACCCACTGGATATGGTCCGAAAGGTTCTTTCCAGTAGAAATATCAATCACAAAAATCTCATTCCAGTCGCTGCCAGCCTTCGCGATGGAATAGGCTAAATAACGGGCATCATTCGAAACAGAGAGAGAGGCTAAAGCCACCGTTCCATCTTCTGAAAGCTTATTAGGATCAAGCAATACCCTCGGCTCCCCACCCAATCCCTTCTGAACATACAAAACACTTTGATTTTGCATTCCATCGTTCTTAAAATAAAAATACAGATTTTTCTTACTGAACGGAACTCCGTATTTGGGATAGTTCCAAATGTTTGTATAGTAATCCTTTAGAGCATTCCTGAATGGGATGCCTGAAAGATATTTCTGGGAAACTTCATTTTGCGCATTGACCCATGAAGCTGTCTCGGCTGAAGTATCATTTTCGAGCCATCGGTAAGGATCGGCAATTTTCACTCCGAAATACACATCGACAGTATCCACTTTTCGGGTGACAGGATAATTAAGTTTTTTATTGTCGCTACAGGAGAATGCCAATAAAAGCACAAGAGCCATTGTGTAGAATAGTTTAATGTTTTTCATAAGGTTACAAGTTAAAGCAGGAGAATAATTAATTGAGCAAAATTAGAGAATTAGAGAAATCGACCTAATGAATATTGCGCTGGTGGCAATTATCTTTAATTTTACGCCAAAAACACATGAAAGAACCGTATAAGCTAAAAGTCACACGAATTATTTTTCGCAGCCCGGAATTTCTTCCAGAACAGGAATTTATGAGAATTCCGGTGGTAGAACAACACTTCGACAAAGAAAATAGGAAGATATTCGAATGCCAGTATGATAATTATGGGGAACCTGAAAACATCATCAGCTGGCAATACGACGATAACGGGAGGTTAAAAAAGTATAGCGAAACTGACCCTGGGCACGAATTCTCGTTCCGCGAAGAATATCATTACAAGCCGGATGGAAAAGTAGAAAAGAAAGTTATTGTTTATGCGGATGGCTCTGTTGACCGCGAAGTTTTTTATTACTCAGATAAAGGGCAACTTGTTGAGACACGCAGAATTACCGACGACAATGAAACAGAAGAAATAAACAGGTGGGAATACATAGGTAGTCTTCCTGTAAAAGAAATTACGGAAATTCCCGGGGAAGGAATAACCTCTCAAAAAACCATGAAATACAATCATGAAGGAACCCTTGCAGAAAAAACAGAAGAAAATGAGCAAGGTTATTCCAGAACCCTTTATGAATATTCCGCAGAAAGCTTTCTAGTGAAAACCAGCGTTGTCAACGAAGATAACAAATTAATACAGGAGTATGAAGTCCTGCTAAGGGAAGGCGAAAAAGTGTTAAAAGCCCGTGAAAAAAGCGCCGGAATGCCCGAAAAATTTATCGACTCGACTTATGACGATCAGGGAAGGCTTATACACGAGCTTATCACCCTGAGTGACGGTAGCCTTTACAGCGAAGTTCACAGGGAATATGATGAATTGGGCAGACTCAGTTCACAGCAAATTATTACCGGGCCCGGTTATCAGAATACACCGCAATACCTTCGCTATGAATATATTTATGAACCCATGGATTGATTAATGGATTATCTGCTAATTTTGAAAGCAAATGCAACAAAAGAAGGGGTAACATAGTCATTTAAAGTATGTGGAATAATAAAAACTTGCTAAATTTGACAGTAAGAATTTGATAATCACGTAAACAAGGCCATGAAACGACCTGGAATAGGGATGATGATTATGCTTATTGTTTTTTTATGTCTGGGATGTGGACGGCAAGGGGTTTCTACGCCTCACAACGTTCAAAACATGGCTGACAGCATTATGCCGAAGGTATTTAGAATAGAAGGCGGTTGGGGATACGAGATCAGCAAAAACGGTAGGACCATTATTCACCAACCCTTCATTCCGGCTATCGAGGGAAAAATTCCCTTTGTAGATAGCCTACAAGCCCTGGCCACTGCAAAACTTGTTATTCTGAAAATACGTAAAAACATAATCCCCCCGGCGATAAATCAATATGAACTTGACTCTCTGGGGATTGCATATAAGAAATCCGCTTTAACCAACTAACCATGAAAGACCAGTCGATCAGCAGGTGGATAATAATAATTATCTTGCTCATACAGGGAAGCATTGTTAACGGGCAAGACACCTGGCTCAGCCGCAGCATATTTGGCGGAACCGCGCGTAAAGGGCCGGTAGCCTTTGAAGCAGGTGGACAAGCCTATTTGGGAACAGGTTTCGATGGCATATACCGAAAAGACTTCTGGAAATATGACCCGGCAACGGATTCCTGGACTCAGGTAGCCGACCTGGGTGGCACGGCAAGAGCCTTTGCTGCTGCTTTCGGATTAAACGGAAAAGGATATGTTACAACAGGTTATAACGGTAGTTTTCTGAGCGATACATGGGAATACGACCCTGCAACCAACACATGGACAGCCAGGAGTGCTTTTGCCGGCGGAGCGCGGCAAGGCAGTGTGTCAATGGTCATTGGAGACAGGGCTTACGTTGGAACAGGTTTCGACGGTGCTTACCGGAAGGATTTCTATGAATACAATCCCACAACCCATACATGGTCAGCGAAATCCAATCTACCGGGACAGGGACGCATTTATGCTACAGCCTTTGCCATAGGTACCAACGGGTATTTGGGCACAGGATACAGTGGTAATTATTTGAGCGATTATTATCGATACGACAGGCTAATCGATACCTGGACCGCAATTGCACCTATGGGAGGAGGAAGCAGAAGTGGCGCTGTTGCTTTTACTATCAATGGGAAGGGATATGTAGCTCTTGGGGATGATGGTACAAACCTCAAGAAAGATTTATGGGAATATAATCCTGCTTCGGGCCTGTGGACCAGAAAAAGTGACTTACCTGCCTTACCGCGTGAAAATGCTGCTTCCTTTGTTGTCGGGGGTAATGCTTACATCTCTTGCGGCGGTGACAACGCTACAGGCTATTTTAGAGATTTATGGCAGTGGATGCCCCAGGGTTGCCAGATGAGCGTGACGGCTGACAAGCAAAACATTACCTGTGCAGGAGCTGCCGATGGTTCCATCTCCCTGACAGCGACAGGAGGCACTGAACCTTACATTTTTACCTGGAGCAATGGTGACAATACCTCCTCTATCAATGGCCTGGCACCCGGTAATTACAGTGTAACCGTAAGAGATGCAAATAATTGCCGTCAACGCCATACATTTACTTTGGGTGAACCACCGGCCTTAATTTTTGGGCTTGACACCTCTGCCTGGAACCTGGCCCGCAGCGGAGGCAGCATTGGAAACGATGCCGGCCGATACATCAAAACCGATGCTGCAGGAAATATTTTTATACTTGGAACTTTCTCCGGAACATCTACCTTCAATGCATCAAACCTTACCAGCAACGGCGGGCTTGATATTTTCCTGGCTAAATACAATAGTATTGGTACACTCCAATGGGTAAAACAAATTGGTGGTTCTCTGGATGACGAACCTGGTGGTTTTGACTTCGACAGCCTTGGTAATATATTCGTTGCCGGTTCTTTCAGGGTGATGGCATACTTTGGAAGCCAGCAGGTTTTCGCAGCCGGTGAAAGCGATGTATTCTTGGCAAAATATAATTCTTCCGGTAACCTTCAATGGGTTCAAACGGGTGGAGGAATATTCGAAGATAAAGCCACAGCCATTGATGTTGATTACCATGGAAATATTTTTATTGCAGGATATTTTCAAGGCTTAGCCTCTTTTCAGGGGAATACAGTAAATGGTTCGGGAAGCGAAGATGCTTTTGTGGCTCAGTACAGTAGCAGTGGAAATCTTGAATGGATAGCCTCCGGGGGTGGCCTCTCGCCTGACAGAGCTACCGGTGTAAGCTCTTCTATTTCAGGAGATATTATTGTTACCGGTACTTTCCAAAATACAGCCAACTTTGGCAGCTTCAACACTACCAGCCAGGGAGGTGACGATGTATTTGTAGCTATTTTCAACCGATATGGACAGATTCAGTCTCTTTACAGCTTTGGGGGCAGTAATGACGATACCCCTGCAGGTGTTACAACCGACGAAGCCGGAAATATTTTCCTCGCTGGAAACTTCAATGGGAGTGCTTCATTTGGCTCATTTAATCTCACCTCTGCCGGTGGAAGCGATGTTTTTGCCATTAAAATGACTCCTGCAGGCATCGTACAATATGCAACCAGAGCAGGAGGATCAGGAAACGATTTAACCAATGGATTATGGCTGAATTCGCTTGGGAATTTATATCTTACGGGCAGTTTTACCTCAAGCGCACAATTTGGAAGCATTAACCTGCAGAGCGCAGGAGGAAGCGATGCATTCATTGCCAGGCTTGATGCTGCTGGTATATGGCGAATGGCGAAACGGGCAGGAGGCATTGGGAATGAAACAGGTTGGTCGGTATGTACTGACCTACAGAACCGAATACTTTTTACGGGTGCATTTGAAAACAATTTTTTCATCGCAGGGCTCACCTTGAGCAGTCAGGGAGGAAGTGATATGATTTTTGCACGCCTGCGTGAATATCAGGTATATGTTTCTCCCACTGTTACTGATGTTTCATGCGAAGGCGGCAGTGATGGAAGTATTACCACCCAGGCTGCCGGAGGCACACCACCTTATACCTGGACCTGGTCCAATGGAGCCACAACGCCATCTATTACAGGTATTCCGGCAGGCACATACACCCTGACCCTTGCTGACTCGAAGGGCTGCACAAAAGACACTACGTTTACGGTCAACTTTATTTATCCCCTACCCACCCCACCTCTTGCCTTACTAAGCAGTAACAATAATTTTTGCGCTGACGACCCTGGGAACATTACACTATCTGCAATAGGTGGAAATGGTCAAACCCTCGCCTGGTACACGCAAGGATGTGGTAACACACTAGTGGGCACAGGTACCAGCCTTGTAATTCCCTCTCCGGATACCACAACGACTTATTGGGCCAGATGGGAAACTTCCTGTGGAAACTCAACCTGCCTTTCCATTACTGTCAATGTTTTACCCCTGCCAGCCCCTCCCTCAAGCGTAACAGCCAGCCAAAATACGGTATGTTCAGGTACAGGTCAAATTACTCTTACGGCTATAGGTGGCAGCGGAGAAGTATTCCGATGGTACAGAGATGCTTGTGGCAATAACCTAATCGCCACAGGGAATCCTGTAACTATTCCGGCGCCTACAACTTCAACCACTTATTACGGCCGTTGGGAATCCACTTGCGGTGTTTCTGCCTGTGCATCAACCACAGTTAATGTTCTCCCTCAGCCTGAACCTGTAACTTCTGTATCCTCCAGCATTAATGATATTTGTTACAATTATCCGGGAACTATTACCCTTACTGCAAACGGAGGTTCCGGCACTGTGTTGAAATGGGGACTGAGCTGCCATGGACCCGACATCTATCAGGGAACGCCTGCGACACTCGATGCGCCGAACGTTACCACAACTTATTATGTATGGTGGGAAAATTCATGTGGGACTTCGCTTTGCGATTCTATAACCATCAATGTTATTGATCCCCCCCAGCCCCCAACATCGGCCACAGTAAGCAATCCCGTGTATTGTATTTATACCATCAGTCAGATAACCCTCTCCGTGAATGGAGGTTCGGGAGAATATGTTAAATGGTTTACAGGTTATTGTGGAAGTCAACAAGTAGTAGGAATCGGGAATACAATTACAATCACTGCGCCCACATCAACCACGGCTTATTATGCCCGTTGGGAGAACGCCTGCGGCTTTTCGCAATGTGTGGCAGTGCAGGTAACGGTTAATCCTGCACCTACGGCTACTTTCACCGGTTTATTGGGAGGATACTGCGAAGATGCTTCCCCGGTGACTCTTTTAGGGAATCCACTGGGAGGTACCTTCAGTGGTCCTGGCATTACAGATTTTGGTACCGGCGTTGCAACCTTCAATCCGGCTGCAGCCGGCCCTGGTGGCCCCTACCTGATCACCTATGCCTACACCGACGCCAATGGTTGCTCTGACGACGAAATGAAATACACAACCGTATATCCTCTTCCCTACGTAAATTTCACCGGACTAAAGACCACCTATTGTGTAAATGAACCCGTAGCGCAACTCACCGGAAACAATGCACCCTACGGTGGATTTACAGGACCTGGGATTACATCATCAACCAATGGCGTGGGCATTTTCGACCCATCAGTAGCTGGTGTCGGAGGTCCATACTCTATCACCTATACCTACACAAGCATGCAAGGTTGTACCAACAGTACTTCCAAGCAAACCTCAGTTGTAGGACTTCCCGATGTGAGTTTTACAGGCTTACTTCCTGCCTATTGCATCAACAGCGATGTCTCTATTCTCACGGGCAACCATGCTCCCGATGGATTCTTCAGTGGGGCAGGAATTGTGAATATTGGGTTTGGCCAGGCAATATTCGACCCCTCCCTTGCCGGCTCCGGCGGACCTTATACTATTACCTACACCTACACTGATCCTAACGGATGTACGAATACAGCTTCACAAAACACTACAGTAAACGACCTGCCGGAAGTCAACTTTTCTGGTTTACTGGGTAGTTATTGCACTAACAGCAGCATCTCTATTCTTGTAGGAAATATGGCACCGGGAGGCACTTTCACAGGACCCGGAATTACCGACAACGGAAATGGTACGGCTACTTTCGATCCTGCCGCAGCTGGTGCCGGAAACCACACCATCACCTATACCTATACCGACCCGGCTGGCTGTCAGAATTCTTACATGCAAAACACAACGGTCAATCAGGCTCCTAATGTTGATTTTACCGGACTTGATCTGAATTATTGCCCAAATATGCCTTCTGTCACCCTTGTGGGTAATTTCGCACCTTTCGGAACATTTACCGGACCAGGAATTACCAACAATAACAATGGTACTGCATCTTTCAATCCGGCTGCAGCCGGTGTAGGCGGACCTTACAATATTTCCTATACTTATCAGGCCTTGAATGGTTGTTCCAGCACCATGACAAAGACTACCACCGTTAATCCTTTGCCCGTTGTCAGTTTCACAGGTCTTTTACCCACATATTGCCTTAACAGTGCTCCGGCTACCCTCACCGGTAATCATGCGCCCTCAGGCCATTTCGGAGGCCCAGGCATTACCGATAACAATGATGGCACCGCAACCTTTAATCCGTCTGTTGCCGGCTTGGGAACGCATATTGTTTATTATTTTTATTTCGATGCCAACGCCTGTGCCGACACTGCATATATGAATGTTACGGTTTATCCCCTGCCTGTGCCGGTTATCACCGATATTCTTGGCAATTATTGTGTTAATGGAACACCTGATACCATCACCGGAAATTTCGCACCTCTGGGAGAATTTTCAGGACCTGGCATAACCGATTTACTTACAGGACAAGCCATTTTTAACCCTGCAGCAGCCGGGGTTGGCGGACCATACAATATCACCTATACAGTGATTGATTTCAATGGTTGCTCCAACGACACCACCTACCAGGTGAATGTTTTGGCTAAACCCTCAGTAGATTTCTCTCCTTTCAGCCCCACCTACTGTATCAATGCAACGCCAATCCTCCTCACCGGCAATCACGCTCCTTCAGGTTCTTTTTCAGGGCCAGGCGTGGCCGACCAGGGTAATGGGACAGCTTTGTTCGATCCGGCAGCAGCAGGTGCAGGATTTAAAGCCATCACCTACAGCTATACCGCCCCCAACGGCTGTCAGAATGACACTACAAAAACTACCCAAGTAATTCCTCTGCCCGTTAAACCAACCAGTGTTTTTGCTAATACAAATAACTTCTGCAGCGGCAGTATTACCGATCTTTTTATTGGGGTTAATGGTGGCTCGGGCGATACAGTAGAAGTGTTTGCCGGAAGTTGCGGCGGAACACTTGTTGGCCAATTTGAACCCCCTCTCATGCTACAATTAGCAGCTCCGACGGATACAACTGTTTATTATGCGCGCTGGATCAACTCGTGTGGTGAATCAGAATGCGACTCAATTACCATCAATGTCATTCCCATACCAACCCCTCCGACTGCCTTAATGGTCGACACAAACGACTATTGCGCTGGAACGGTCAATATCATCACACTTACTGCTGAAGGAGGGGTAGGAAGCACCCTCAAATGGTGGAAAAATTATTGTCAAGGGGTATTGGTAGGTCAGGGGCAACCCCTCATTATTACTGCTCCCCAGGATACGACCTGGTATTGGGCCACATGGCAAAATATCTGTGGAATAAGTGCCTGCGACAGCATAAGGGTAAATGTTACTCCACAGCCATTGCCCCCGGTGGCCCTGAATGTAGATACCAGCGGCTTCTGCCGGGGCACTGTCTCACAAATAACCCTTTCGGCCGTAGGTGGATTGGGTGATACCCTCACCTGGTTTAAAAATGATTGCGGATCAACACCCATTGGTACCGGCACCACACTTACCCTGCCTGCTCCGGACTCTACCACAACTTACTATGCCAGATGGAAAAACAAATGTGGCATCACCTCTTGTGCTTCGGTAATGGTTGAGGTAATTCAGTTGCCAGAACCCCCCATGGGAATGTTTGCTCCTGTTAATAACTACTGTGAAGGCAGCATTGGTATCATTTCTTTGGTAGCCTTAGGAGGATCAGGAGATTATGTTGAATGGTACAGGAACGGGTGTGGGGTTACTTATGTGGGAATGGGAAATCCTATTCAGATTACTGCTCCAACTGATACTACTCTGTTTTATGCCCGTTGGGTCAACGAATGCGGAGCATCCACCTGCGATTCCATTCAGATTAATGTTTATCCCAAACCCCTGCCTCTGGATTCGGTGACTGTAAATATGAATAACATTTGTGCGTCGTACACGGGTGATCTCACATTTACAGCTTATGGAACATTCTGGCCTTTCGACCAGGTAGTTTGGTACGCCGATTCCTGTGGGGGTACACCTATTGCTGTTGGCAATACCGTTACTATCCCGGCTCCGGATACCACAACCATTTATTACGCCCGCAATGCAAATGCATGCGACACTACTTCTTGCGTCTGGGTAGAAGTGTTTGTTAATGAACCCATACCTCCGGCATCAGCAATGGTAAATCCCTTATTTGTATGCTATAATGATAACGACAGCATAACTCTCACTGCAACAGGTGGTTATGGCGATCTGCTTGTATGGTACACAGATGGATGTGGTACTAATCCGGTGATTACAGGAACAACAGCTAAAATTCCATCACCAGACACTACAACTACCTATTATGCACGCTGGGAGAATGTTTGCGGACAATCCTTATGCACCGAGGCTACTGTTCAGGTAATACAATTGCCCGTCAAACCAGACACATTGCTCACGGATACAAGTTTTTACTGCATAGGAACGGTCGATTACATCCAACTCAGCGCCATTGGTGGTTATGGAGATACCCTTTCTCCCTGGGGCCAAACGGTTAGATGGTTCATTGAATCATGTAACGGAGTCTCTATTGGCACAGGTACGACCCTGAGTATCCCGGCCCCCATAGTTACCAAATGGTATTATGCACGTTGGGAAAACGCTTGTGGGGTATCGGAATGCGATTCATTGCAGGTTATAGTACATACCGCCCGCAAGCCAGACAGCATAACAGCTGATACCAATAACTATTGCATGGGAGCCGTATCTCAAATAACCCTCGTGGCGCATGGAGGATACGGAGATCGTATTGTTTGGCGAAGAATTGACACACCGGATACGATACCCATCGGATTTGGAGATACCCTAAAAATAGCTGCACCTCAGGTAACTACTGAATTTCTGGCTCGTTGGGAAACTTATTGCGGGCCCTCCTCATGGGAGAGAATCGTAATTAAGGTAAATACACCTGCTGCCCCGGATGCATTAATTCCCAACAGTTACTCTTTCTGCTCGGATGATCCGGGAGACTTGATTATAGATGCTCTGGGGGGCAATGGAGATTCATTACGCTGGTTCTCCATGGCATGTGGCGCTGGACTGTTGGGCGTTGCCAAACCACTCATCCTTCCCTCGCCAGAAGTGACCACAACTTATTTCGCCCGTTACGAAAATGTTTGCGGAATAAGCGATTGCATACCAATTACCATAAATGTTGAGCCGGCACCAGTATATACCCTACAAACAAAATTGGATTCCGTATGCGAAGGTTTAACCTATCCAGTAACAGGAGTAACTGTTTCACGTTACGATTCGCTATATTGGACGCTTAAAGGCCCGGGTCAACTTTCAAATTACAATACAACTGATCCTGTGTATATTCCTCAAAAGGAAATCACACAACCCCAATCGGCCTGGCTGGTATTAACCATTGTCGGAAATTCTCCCTGCGGTGTATATTCAGATAGTATATATTTAACCATCAATCCCAAACCCGAACTTTCAATCACACCTGAAAGTCCGGCCATTTGTCGGGATTCTTCAATAGTAATCACTCCGGTGGGCGCTTCGTCGTACCGTTGGCTTCCCAAAGATTATTTAAAACCTTTTTCGGAAAACTCGGTAATTGCGAATCCTCCCCATTCTATGAATTATCAGTTGGAAGGTACTTCACGCTCAGGCTGTAAAGACACCTTAGATTTTGAAATGCTGGTGCGCAGTACCCCCTACCTCAATCTGGGGCCAGACCTGAACCTGTTTACCTGTGAACCCGTTGTGCTCGATGCCGGGGGTGGTGATGGCAGCACCTGGTATGAGTGGCAGGACGGAAGCCAACGCAGGACCTTCACGGTAATTGAAAGTGGTACCTACTGGGTCAAAGTGTTTAATGAGGGATGTGAAGTAAGAGATACTATCCATGTAGATCTCTGCAGCGGCATAATCAGCGCACCCACTGCTTTCTCGCCAAACAATGATGGTATAAATGATGTTTTCTACATCCTTTCCACCGACGAAACCATCGAATTCCACCTATATATCTATGACAGACATGGCCAGCTGGTATTTCAAACCGACGACATTCGAGTGGGTTGGGATGGAAAAACAAATGGCACGCCGGCTCCACCCGATGTTTATGTTTATTTGGTGGAATACCGTGGAAAAGGCGATGTTGCGCCTGGTAATAAACGGATTATGAAGGGACAAATAACTCTAATTCGTTAAAGCCAGAGTGAACAATAAAACATTAACGGGGGTTTTCTTTGCAAATCCCCGTTTTTTTATGATCGCTATTCAGGATTATTATGCAGACCATTTCGCCCGATGTTATGGGTGTGGGAGACTTAACGCGCATGGCTACCAACTCAAAACCCGTTGGAATGGAGAGCACACCCTTACAACCTTCGTTCCCAAAGAATACCATACCTCCATACCCGGCTTTGTTTATGGCGGTTTGCTTGCCTCTTTGATTGATTGCCACGGAACAGGCAGTGCAGCTTTAGCTCTGGCCCGAGACCGGGGACTAGTGCTGGTACCCTACAATGCCCCTCGCTGCGTAACTGCATCATTACAGATAAATTACCTGTCGCCCACTCCGATTGAATCAGAAATTAGAATTTTAGGAAAAATAATTGAAGTAAAGGGCAGAAAAGTAATTGTGGATGCAGAACTTTACGCCGACAACAAACTTTGTGTTACAGGCAGGATTATTGCCGTTGAAGTGCCTGAAAATTTCGGGAAATAGCCTCAGTGTCCGGCATAATTGCGAATGGCAGTAGCCAACCTTTCTATACCCAAACGAATTTGTTCAACTGAAGGAAATGAATAATTCAGTCTCAAGGTATTAGCCCCTTGTTCATTGCAATGAAAAGGCCTGCCGGTAACAAAAACTACCCCCTTGTCGGCTGCCAGTTTTACTAAATCAGCGGCATTCCACGTTTCAGGAAGAGTTACCCAAAGAAACATACCCCCATCAGGCTCAGTCCAATGAACGTAATCGGGCATGAATTCACGCAAAGCAGTAATCATTACCGCATTTTTCTGACGATAGAGTTCCACTGCCCGTTTAATTGTATCCTTCATACGATTTTCCATGATGAAGCGGGCAATTATCAATTGATTGAAGGTAGGAGTACATAAATCTACAGATTGCTTCATCAAGGCAAGCTTTGTAGCAACTTCTGGTTCAGCAGTAATCCACCCCATGCGCATACCCGGAAAGAGCATCTTCGAAAAAGTCCTTAATTGTATTACTCCTTCACCTCCTGAAAGCGTCCAAAAGCTGGGTAGTACCTCCCCACAAAAACAAATCTCCCGATAAGGTGAATCTTCAATGATAGGTATATTATGTCGTTTAGAAATTTCCAGCAGTCGCTTACGCTTGGTTAAAGACATTACCACCCCGGCAGGATTCTGATAATCAGGAATTAAATAAATAAAACGAAGTTTCACTCCCTCCTTTTCTTTACGCAGTACCAATTCTTCCAAGAGGTCGATGTTCATTCCGTCATTCTCCAAAGGGATTCCATGCATCACTGCTCCGCTTCGTTCAAAAGCCTGTATGGCACCCAGATAAGAAGGTAGTTCCATGACTATCTCATCTCCGGGATCGAGGTGGGTAAGAGCAACCAAGTCGAGCCCTTGCTGCGAAGACGAAGTGACGCAAAGGTTTTCACGTGTTGCCTTTTCTCCAAACATTTCCATATGATACTGCAAAGCTTCAAGCATTTCTGCCTCGCCCTGGGTAGGACCATACTGCAAAGCAAGAAAACCCTTTTCTTTAAGAATCTCTGAAGTAATCCGTGAAATATCTTCAAGTGGAAAAAGAGAGGGATCGGGCAGCCCACCGGCAAAAGAAATTACCCCCGGCAGACGGGTATATTTTAGTACCTCGCGGATTTCAGAACCTTTAGTACGTTTGCTGCACAGCGAATAATGAAGTTCCATGGCG
>DDBO01000183.1 GCA_002332755.1 Bacteroidales bacterium UBA2030
CAGCACTGAATTTACCATAGCAGGTTCGGTGCCGGGCACACGTGTGAAATTATCACCATCAGTGGAAACATAAAGACCTGTTCCCTGAGTAAAACCATACTCCCCGGTACCGGCATAAATGTCGTTGTTGGAAGTTTGGGCCAGGCAGGTAACATTGAGGTTAGCATTGGCTTGGTTAACTTTTACCCAATTGGCGCCAAGTGTGGTGGTTTTCCATACTCCGCCTGCCACACTCCCTGCATAAACCGTATTTCCGCTTGCATCGCGCTTGTCGAACAATATTGCACGGGTACGGCCACCTACATTGTCGGGACCCATACTCTGCCAATTCAGCGAAACAGCACTGCCCGACTTGAGAACTCCCGTCGATTGATTCTTGCCATTATGCTTGTCATCCTGCGGGTTTCCCATAGCCAGTACCATCGTCCCCACCATCAACAGAAGGGCCGTCAGGGATAACAGTAAAGATTTATTTTTCATATCATTGAAATTTGTTTGATAGATAGTTCCTTTCCGCATAAAACAGGGGCACAAGTTACATACTCTTTGATAATCTGCAAGTGTTTTTGTCGGAAAAATTTCAACATATGAATGCTGAAAACTTTTTTCGACCTCCATTGCCTGCTATTTTTCGACATTTTAGATTTTTCACTTCAAAAATACAAATAATTATTCAAACATTAAAAGACTCAATGCCATTAAAACCATTCCGGCTATCAAACCATAGATTGCCAGGTGATGTTCTCCGTATTCTTCAGCAGCAGGTAATAATTCGTCAATAGAAATAAATACCATGATTCCGGCAATTGCCGCAAAGATAACCCCAATGATAGCCGGATATTGGTGAAGCAAAGGAGCAAGAAAAAAATAGGCTGCAATAGCTCCCACGGGTTCGGCTAATCCCGATGAAAAGGAATACCAGAATGCCTTTCGCTTGCTGCCAGTTGCAAAATAAATAGGAACCGACACGGCTATACCCTCAGGTATATTATGAATTGCAATAGCTATGGCAATAGGAATTCCCAGGCGTAAGTCGGATAATGCTGAAACAAAGGTGGCTATGCCTTCCGGAAAATTGTGAATTCCTATGACTAATGCCGTGAATAACCCCATACGCATGAGGGCAGGATTTTTATTGCCTTGACTGATCATCTCTACCGTTTTCATTTCATGGGGATTTTCCACATTAGGTATTAGCCTGTCTATCAAGGCTATAATCAAGATTCCTCCAAAAAAACTCAAAACCGCAAGCCAATAAGCCATGGTATGCGAAATGCTTCCGGCAGCCCCTAGCTCTTCAAGCGAAGTACGGGCTTTGAAAAAGAGTTCTACAAACGATACATAAATCATTACTCCTGCGGAAAACCCTAAAGAAATCGACAAAAAACGGGTGTTTGTCCGCTTAGCAAAAAAGGCTATGGCACTTCCTATGCCTGTGCTTAGTCCCGCAAAAAGCGTGAGGCCGAGAGCAAATAGTAATTCTTTGACTGTATATTCCATAAATTTATTTTACAAGACTAAATTTCATTTAAACGCATGGTTTTCCTTTAACTTTGCAAAGAACAAAAATAAATGCTTTCCTTCAATGCAACATAAACCATTCTTATTCCTCTTTGTTTTGGCCATTGTGTCGCCTTTTTTGCAGGCTCAAAACGACAGTATTGGATTTAATTTTCGGGTCATCAGAAATTTGCCCTCAACCACCGTTAAAGATCAGGCTTCCAGCGGCACTTGCTGGGCCTTTGCAACCGCTTCTTTTATAGAATCGGAACTGCTGCGTATGGGAAAAGATACCCTCGATATATCCGAAATGTATTTCGTAAATTATGCCTATAAAGAAAAATCAGAGCGATACGTCCGTTTTCATGGAAACACCAACTTGGGCCAAGGAGGGCAAGCACATGATGTGCTGAATATTATTAAAATTCATGGGATGGTTCCTGAAAGTGTATATCCAGGCCTATTGCCCGGAGAGAAGAAACATCGACATGGAGAGCTCGAGGCCATGGTAAAAGCTGCCGCAAGTGCATTGATAAAAAATCCTGACCGACAACTTAGCAAGGCATGGGAAAAGGCTATGGGTGGTATTGTTGATGCCTATTTGGGAGAACTTCCCAGACAATTTTCTTACAACGGAAAAAATTACACCCCTGAATCCTTTCTTAAAGCATACGACTTTGATCCTGACGACTATGTAAGCCTTACCAGTTATAGTCATCATCCTTTTTATGAACCCTTTATCCTCGAAATTCCTGACAATTGGGCACACAATGAATATATTAATGTTCCCCTTGATGACCTCATGGAGACCCTCAACGCAGCCCTTGATCAAGGATATACAGTATGTTGGGATGGAGATGTATCCGACAAGGGTTTTTCGCACAACAAAGGAGTGGCAATAGTTCCCGATGTTGAGCTTGCTGACTATACAGGCAGCGAAAAAAGTCGCTGGCAGGAACTTACAGAGAAAGAAAGGCAAAAAACATTTTTCAGTTTCGAAAGGCCTGTCCCTGAGCGTAAAATTACCGATGCTGATCGCTTGCAGGCTTTCAATAATTATTCATCTACCGACGACCACTTAATGCATATCACAGGTAAAGCAGTAGATCGCCTGGGGAATCTATACTATATAACTAAGAATTCGTGGGGCGATAAAAGCAATGAGCAGGGAGGTTTTCTAAACATGTCGGAGGCCTATGTCAGACTTAATACCATTGCCATTACCCTGCATAAAAAAGCTATTCCGGCACATATACGGGCCAAATGCAATATAAAATGACTTTAAATCGAACCGAGAAAGATTTTTTAGGAGAAAAACAGATTCCAGCCGATAAGCTGTTCGGAATACAATCGTTAAGGGCCAGAGAGAATTTTCCCGACCATACCCCTTTTAGCCTTCAGTGGTACAAAGCCATGGGGCACGTTAAACTCGCCTGCTATCTAACTTATGAATCATTTGCTCGTACAGTTCTCGAAAAAGAGCTGGAAGACCGACTTCCATCCCCTTTAATACCCATCGAGATAATCAAAGCCATGCAGACAGCTGCCATGGAAGTGAGCGAAGGAAAACATTTCGAAGATTTCATCGTACCAGCCATTAGTGGAGGGGCGGGAACCAGCATCAACATGAATATCAACGAGATTATTTCTAACCGTGCTTTACAGATTTTAGGCAAACCCGCAGGAGAGTATTCCCTTATCGATCCCATAGCACATGCCAATATCTACCAATCTACAAACGATGTAGTTCCCACTGCTTTGAAAATAGCTGTCATGCAGCTGCTCAACACCCTTGAGGAGAGTATCAACCGTTTACGTCGGGAGACGGAAAGACTGGAAGGCGAAGGCCGTAAGGTATTGCGCATTGGCCGCACACAAATGCAGGATGCTGTGCCATCCTCATACGGGATGTTATTTGCGGCATACAACGAGGCGTTATCGCGCGACTGGTGGCGGGTGAGTAAGGCCTTCGAACGCATCAAGGTTGTAAACCTTGGAGGCAGTGCAATAGGCACAGGAATTGGCGTGCCGCGCTATTATATTATGGAAGCAGCCAGGAATCTGCAAACCCTTACAGGGCTTCCTGTGAATCGCTCGGAGAATTTGCCCGATGCCACAAGCAACCTCGACAGCCTCACGGAGGTGCATGCCATCCTGAAGGCCCATGCCGTGAACCTTGAGAAAATAGCCTCTGACCTTCGGCTTTTAGCCAGCGACATAAGCAAACCCGCCGAGGTGATTTTACCTAAAAAACAAATTGGCAGCACTATTATGCCCGGAAAGGTAAATCCCGTCATCGCTGAATTTGTAATTAGTGTGGCCCATCAGGTTTATTCAAACGACCAGCTAATAACCACCCTGGCAGGTCAAGGCTGCCTGGAACTTAATGCCTATCTGCCTATTATTGGACATCGCATGCTCGAAAGTCTGGAACTGATGATCGCTGCTGATGACACCCTGAGAGAGAATCTTTTCGTTGGACTACAGATAGATGCTCAGGCAGCTGCCCGGCGCCTCTGGCACAGCCCATCCATAGCAACTGCCCTCAACCCTTATATTGGTTACCACAAAGCAGCAGAAATTGCCCGTTTTATGCTGCAAAACCAAACCGACATATTTACAGCAAACGAAAAGCTTGGGGTAATGGACAAGGATAAACTCAAAGAAATACTCCAACCCGAAAGACTTTTGCAACTGGGATTTTCAATTTATGAACTTTAAGTAAACATGGCCAAAGGAAAAGAAAACAGACCCCATATCGGTATTTTCGGACGCCGCAATAACGGTAAAAGCTCATTAATCAATGCATTGGCTGGTCAGGAACTGGCTATTGTAAGCGATGTGCCGGGCACAACTACCGACCCTGTAAAAAAAACCTTGGAGATAGGCGGGATTGGCCCCGTGGTGCTCATCGATACGGCAGGCATCGACGATGAAGGGGAACTCGGTCAGAAGCGTATAGAAAAAAGCCTGGCTACGCTTAAAACCATTGACCTGGCCATACTTGTAATCACTCATAATCAATTACAGGCAGAGGAGGAAAAACTCATTTCAGAGTTCAAACGATGGGAACTCCCCTTCATCGTGATTCACAACAAATCAGATATCTCCAGGTTAGATACAGCAATTGAAAAAAAAGCCATAGAACACGGTGCGCTCGCCGTACTGGATTTCTCCGCCCGTTTTCCTGACAACCTTGAATCCATTATCCAAACCATACGTAATGCCATTCCTGAGTCTGCCTTTCAGAGCCAGAGTTTGGTGGGCGACTTAATTTCTTATGGCGACGTAGTGATGCTAATTACCCCCATCGACATTGAAGCCCCTGAGGGAAGACTAATATTGCCTCAGGTACAGGCTATTCGCGATATTCTCGATAATGATGCTATTGCAGTAGTAGTCAAAGAACGTGAGGCGGATATTTTTATTCGTAAAATGAGTCCGGAGCCAGCTCTGGTGATAACCGACAGTCAGATTTTCTCGAAAGCCGATGGCATAGTGCCCAGGCATATTCCCCTTACAAGTTTTAGCATACTGCTTGCACGCCAGCGGGGCGACTTTACCAATTACCTGAAAGGAACCCCGAAAATCTCAGAACTCAAAGACGGAGATCGGGTCTTGTTGCTCGAATCGTGCACCCATCATGTGTCGTGCGACGATATTGGCCGCGTGAAAATTCCCCGCTGGTTAAGCCATTTTACCGGGAAAAAGATGGAATTTGAAGTAGTTGCAGGGCTGAGCAATCTCCCCCGCCCTATTACTGATTATGCCCTGGTGATTCAATGTGGCGGATGCGTCATTACCCGAAGACAAATCATTAACAGGCTAAAACCGGCTGTGGAAGCAGGAGTCCCCGTAACCAATTACGGTATGGCCATCGCCTGGGTACAAGGTATATATCCCCGGGCTGTGGCTCCCTTCCTCCGCAATGCCCCTGATCCATCGCAATACCTCTGATTTCAAAAGGATATACCATGAGATTGAAATTTTTCATTTTTATCCTCTTTACCCTCTGCATGGCACAGGTTATTGGACAGACGGTTCATTTAGGCCCTTCCACCCTTAATCTGAAAAACGGGCTTTGGCTTGAATGCATCAATTCGTTGCAAGGCGAAACTCACCGTTTACCCTCAACTCAACCTTTTTTTACTTTCGAAATAGATGATAACGAGGCAGAAACAAGCAATTTGAAATGCAAGGTATCAGCCGACAGTGTAGTCTTCTTCGGCGACGAGATTGCAGGTAGCCTTAGGTATGCTGAAGCTGCAAGAGGATATCTTTTCACCGTTCGCCTGAAAAATACCAGTCAGCGTTTGATTAAAATCGGTAATGTAGTGCCATTGGGACGGGGCAACGACAGGGTTTATATCACCGGGGGAGGAGGATACGAGTGGCCTTATTATCTCAACCGCAGCCGGTTATACCGTCCCGGATATGGCCCCATAGGTGTGGTTCTTCCCGATAATGCCTGGCATCTTGGTTTCTGCGATCTTAAAATTGCATCCAACCTTTCGCTCACCGGCTTAGCCCGCAGAGCTGCCATTAACGGAGGAAAGTTCAACCGATGGCAGGCCGAACTTGAGCCCAGCGGTGAGGTTCTCTATAAAATTTGGTTAGATTTTCATGAAGGAAACTGGCAAGAGGGGTTGAAGATGATGTTTCAGGAACGTTGGCTCTACGACCTGAAGAATTTCGATAATTCGCTCTTTGAACGAGCAGACCTCGCCTGGATAAGGAAAGCCTGGATAATGTTATTGCAATTTGCATGGGACCAAAACTATTATGACAGTCAATCCGGACGATACTCGTACGCTGATTACATGAACTATTTCGACCGGCTGACCGGTGGATATGATATTTTCACCTTGTGGCCCACCTGGCCCCGACTGGGCCTCGATCCCCGCAACCAATTTGATCTCTATTATGACCTGCCCGGCGGTATCGACGAAATCAGAAAACAAGCCGACCTGGCCCATCAAAGAGGGAAAAAATATTTTATCTCTTACAATCCCTGGGATGCCTCTACGCGTCACGAAGAACATATGAAAGGGCTGGCAAGGCTGCTGCGCGACACCGATGCCGACGGTGTAGTACTCGACACCCGGGGTGAATCGAGTCGCGAATTACAGGAAACTGCAGATGCAGTAAAGCCGGGAATTATCATGTATTCTGAGGGGATGGCCATTCCCCGGCATATGCCCGGAATTATTTCAGGCAGGGTACACGATGCCCTTTATATGCCTCCCGTGCTTAACCTCAATAAATTCATTAAACCCGACTTTGCCATTTTCAGGGTGCTTCAACTGGCCGACGGTGATTTAACGCGTGAAATCGGAATTTCATTCTTCAACGGATACGCCGTAGAAATAAATACCATGAGACCGGGCAGGCCCGATCGCATGGAATCGGAATTGAGATACCTGGGACGTACTACTAAAATATTACGGGAAAACCAAAGTGTATTCTTCAACTACAACTACTTCCCCATGGTAGAAACCCGGGTGGATAGCATCTATGTAAACAAATGGAAAACAGACGAAAAAATTATTTATACCATTTTCAGCCTGCGCCCCGAAGGATTTAATGGCCCCCTCTTTGTCTTTGATGAAATGCAGGCCATCAACCCCTCTATCGCCGAAGAGCCTTATCATTTTGTAAGTCTTTACAATCATGAGGAAATTAAACCCGTCAGGCATGAAGGGAAATGGTGGCTACCCGTAAAAACCGAAGCTTTTCCCAGGGTCGATTTGGGCACGCGCCGCGAAGGAAGGGTGGATTGTATCGCTGTTTTACCTCGCCTTTTAGAAGTATCATTGAAAAACGACAGCCTTACTTTCGGGTCAGCTTTCGGCGACCGCATCACCATAACAGCCGGCAATCCCGTATATGGTGCTCGCTCGTATGATTTTGACATTAATAAACAAACCCTCTCCTTGCTAAAGACATTTGGCAGATACGAAGGGAAAATCGTAGTTCAGCTTTATGCAGGTGATGAACTTATGGATGAACGCATTCTTGAAATTGCTCCCGGTACTCCCCGATTATTGACTACCGAAAACACCTCCCGTAAATTCAAAGAAACTCCGAAAGGTATGGTGAGAATCAGCGGAGGTAAATATGCCTTTGCAGCCCGAAGGGCTGTCGGCACGCAGGAACCTTTTATCCACTACCCTGATCATTCAGACACTATCTATTTAAATATCAGTGATTATTATATAGACAAATATCCGGTGACGAATGCGCAGTTTAAGGCCTTTCTCGAAGCCAGTCATTATATCCCTGAAGACACTACTAATTTCTTGAAACATTGGAAAAATGGAAAAATTCCGACCGGCCTCGAAAACCATCCCGTGGTTTATGTTAGTTACGAGGATGCGCTTGCCTATGCCCGGTGGAAAGGTGTTAGATTGCCCACCGAATGGGAATGGCAATATGCCGCTCAAGGGAATACTAGTTATGTCTGGCCTTGGGGAAATGAGTTTGATAGCCTGCGCTGCAACAGCGGACTAAACTATACTACACCCGTGGATGCCTATCCAGCGGGTGATAGCCCTTTCGGTGTAGCCGACCTTGTAGGTAATGTATGGCAAATGACTGCCGACCTCTATGATGATGGAGCCTACTACTTCGTTATCCTAAAAGGGGGCAGCCACTTTAAGCCCACGGGTAGTGAATGGTATGTGGAAGGCGGGCCTCAGCCTGTGTATCACCGGCAAATATTAATCAAAGTGTCCCCCTCATTCGACCGCTCGTCCACTGTAGGATTTCGCTGTGCCGCAGATTTTGCTCCATAGCAGTTGATTTTACTTTACAATTAGCTTAATAACACTTACCCCATTCCGACTGGTAAAACGCAAAAACCAAATTCCGGGAGCGAGGTCATGGGTATTTCCTTCAAAGACGCCTCCGCCATTATCTTTAAAATTAAGAGTCCGGTTGCATCGTCCGTCAGCACTAAGGGCATCCACCCGAAATTTACTTACCTCAAATTCCGGGTAGTACACGTAATAACGGTCCTTGGCCGGATTAGGATATATTTTAATCCCTTCTCTGTTTGTGATTGAAATACCTGTATAATAACTCTCATAATAAGCCTCCCAGCCATCCTCTCGCACAGAGCCATTCGTATTGAAGGTCAAAAATACTTTGCCAGACGGACACAACACAGGGGGCGGAGGACTGGCAGAGTCGTATCTGCCCGAGTATTCAGCAAGTAATTGAGCAGTAGTAAAATCATAGATACGAAGCTTATCCTGGTCAGGTTCGGTACTGAAACGGGTGAAATAAATAGCAATTTCTTTGACATCGGGAGGCTGAATACGCCAGATACAAACGGTATTATTGTAATACCAGAAAGTTCCAGAGCCATCCGACAAAAATCCGGCAGGAGCAGTAAGCGTCTGAGTGCCAACACACCATTGAGGTTTGATGCTCTCATAAGTAGCCACGAAGCCGTCGTCACTTGCCGAATTGCTCCCGATATATTCCACAAACAATTTATTACCAGACGACTGAATGGTCTGGGGCAGATTTTCGCCCGTATAGGAGCCCAGCAAAGGGGCTGAAGCATTTGAGCCGTCATAGACATTTATAAAGGATTCACCCTCCTTGAGACCGAAACGAGAAAAAGAAAGCTTGAGGTAACTTACAGAATCGATAGCATTCTGGGGAGAAATCAGCCAGGTGCGGTTTTGCGAATACTGTGGTAAACGGGGGCCACTACCATCGCTGAAACTTCCTACATAATGTCTGAGAGTATCAGCTGCTACTTGCAATCCAGGGTAATTGTAATTTATAGTATCGGGATGGCAATTGATGATGACCTCCTGGGCTAAATTGAAATTGTTCCCCCCCGGAGTCAGGTTTTGGGTATAATAGTAGCCATTGTATGAGCCTCCCCAGCCAAAATTAAAATGATAGTATCCCGTACCCTGATAACCGTCGCAAACAAAGGCATGTCCGTTTACGTTGGGTACCGACCACCCTGCATAATATAAAGGCATTTTGCGATCGAGATGAGCCACCAACAGGCTATCCCAGTTCATGTTGGTACTGTCGCGAAAAACATACTGCGTCTCTGGCGCATATTTAAAATATGTTCTGAATGCATAAGCAGCCTTATGATTATACATTCCCGAACCATTGGGTCCGTAAACCAGGTCGCAGGAAACACCGATATGAAAAAGCAATCTGGCGATGGCTGTATCTGAATCGCTTATTTCGTTGGTCATTTCATCCCAGGCATAATGGGTATTGCCAAAGTCGGCTTCCAGTAAGCCATAAGGAGATTGGGTATATGAATAATACCCTACACCTGTGTCGGGCCAACGATAATAGTACATAATCAGGCCCATAGCCGTCGGCACACAGCCGGCATAGCAATGACCATGAGGGCCAGAAGGGTCGGCCGGACACAACTCATTATAAGGCCAATCCTGGTTCCAGTTTCCATAGGTCAGGGGTTCCACCGCCTTTCCCCTGAAACGTTGGCCAGGCACTGCGTTGAGCAATTCAATCCATTGCTTGCAGGCTTCTTCTTCAAAAAAATGCCCGCTCTGAAATGCCTCGGCAGCCTGCAAACGGTAATGTTGTATCCACAAAGCTGCAGCAGGGGGCATTCGGGTTTCATCGTACCACGAAGAAAAACTATAGGCTACCACGGGAATCATACCCATATGTCCTGAAACCATGGCAAAGCCAATGGGATACATATTCACAACATAAAATACTGTATGGCCACTCTCCTCGAGCAATTTCAATTCCTTAACCGAAACGTCGGAAGGATTAAAAGGACTTCTCTGGTTAAACCACTGTATGGCTGCCCTTTCGGCAGTAGCTAATTCAATCTGTCCTAAAGTCATTACAGGAAGCGATAATAAAAACAATGTTAGAAGCAATGCACTGGTTTTGTGAATCTTATACATATTCCTGTGATTTTGTAATCTCAAAGGTATAGCAAATTCAAACGGAATGAAAATAGGTATCACCTGCTAAGGAACACTATTTAACAGCTTCATTGCAGACTTCCAATCCCTTACAACTGTCAAAGATTAGTTAGCTGCTTTTATTTCAAAATAAAGCACGATACCAGGTCGCATACACGAGGGTTATGATTGAAGAATAGAGTAGTCGATTTTGTATTTTTTCGGAGACCGTAGTATGCTAAAATTAAGCATAATTTTGCTTAGATGTCAAAACATCGCATTTTCAAAATAAAAAAACATTCTTGTTATTGGAATAATTTTAGAAGTTTAATAAATATTAAAAATTAATAAACAGCACCATAGAATTAATGGTATATTTATTGTTACTTCATTAACAATGCTAACACCTACTACAATGAAACGAATCAAGAATCTCACATCTGCAGTCTTTCTATTGACCCTCTTAATTGCTGCAGGATGCCAAAAAGAGTCTAACCCTGTTCCCGGGGACAAGGATATCGACAACCTTGTAATCAGTCCCCATTTCAAGTATGAAACCTCAAAACACATCAATGTTTCAGTTACCCTTCCCTATACGGTTGATTATTCATCTATTAATGGAAAAGTTGAGATTTTTTATTTATTTCAGGACTCATTGCGGATTGTTTATACAGGTCTTTGCGATACTAAAGGGGTTTTAAATGCAACTGTATCAGTACCCTCATTCGTAAAAGAGCTTTATGTAAAAACGTTAGCAGGAGTTAAAACCATTGACCTCGGTAAAACCCTAAAAAGTTCCCTCGAAGGCGGTTATTCAGTCAATTTTGGAAATGATATTGATACCCTTCCTCCGCGCACGATTGGGGCGTTGAAATTTTCACAGCTTACTTTAATTGAATCAGAACCCAACTTTTATTATTCAGGCTGGCTAAAAAGCAGCAGCAACCTCATCAGTAACGGGACTTTCGATATCAATGATTTCAGAGCCGCACCGACATGGTCATCGCCCATGCCCATCGATGGGAGGTGGTACACAACAAATGAAATTACCGGAAAAGCAGGCAGAGCGATTGATCCAACAGGGACATCGGGAAATAATTATGTATTAAAAATCAGCTCACAAGGATTTACTTACGGGGGAGTAAGTCAAATGATTCCTGCATCTGCAGGGCAGCTGATTGTGGCCACGGGGAAATATAAAACCGGTGGCCTCCCTGCTCAGAAATATGGCTGGATATATCTTATTCCTTACAATGCCGGCGGAAATCCTCTGGCTTACTATTCGGTAATCAATCAAAGCAACCCTACCCAATGGACTACCTTGACAGTATCGGCTACCATGCCAGCGGGAACTGCCAAATGCCAGGTTTTGCTGTGGGTGAATAATTATGGCGGCGACATTTACTACGATGACATCGTAGTTACCGGACCCAATCCCGATAGCGACAAAGATGGTGTAATTGATGCCGAAGACGAATACCCCAACGATCCTCAACGAGCCTTTAATTACTATTACCCATCCAATAATACATATTCAACCCTCGCATTCGAAGATAACTGGCCTTATAAAGCTGATTACGATTTTAATGATCTTGTTATTGACCAGCGATACAAATTCGTATTGAATGGCAAACAGCAAATGGTGGATATTTATGGAGATTTTATCGTCAGAGCCATTGGGGCATCTTACAAAAATGGTTTCGGATTTAAACTCAATGTCCTCCCTAATGCTATTCAGAGTGTAAGCGGCCAATCTATCACACAAAACTACATTACTCTAAATTCCAATGGTACAGAAGCCGGACAGGAGAAAGCAGTAATTATAGTCACTGACAATGTTTTCAAGCAGCTACCCCATCCGGGAACAGGAACAGGTGTAAATACCACTCCTGGAGCTCCTTATGTGCAGCCTCAACAACAAACCATTCACATAGCCTTTAATAATCCCGTTTCCATTGGTGAACTCAACAACCCCCTGGTGAATCCTTTCCTGATAGTCAATCAAAACCGTGGCCGTGAGATACACTTAATTGACAATCCGCCTACTACTCTGGCCAATCTTGACTATTTCAACACAGGCGCTGATGCATCGAACCTGGCAGCCGGAGGATACTATAAAACCGCAAACAATCTCCCATGGGCCATAGAGCTTCCGGTATCATTCGAATATACTATTGAAAAAGAAAAAATTACAAATGCATATTTGAAATTTGCGAATTGGGCAGAGACTGCCGGAAATGATTATAGCGACTGGTACATTGCCACAGACCAGGGGTATCGCGATAATAGTAAAATATATAGTCACGGAAGCAAATAATTCTTAGTCCTTGAAAAACTAAAAGCGGGATTGGGTAGCTTCTCAATCCCGTTTTTTCATTAATCCAATTTAGCCTCGCCCTTCAACCGTTTTTCAATCCATTTGCGGGCATTTACAAAGGCTATTATCCATGGGCTTAAATCGTCTTTTCTTCTTTCGGGCGGATAAAATCCCCATTGCCAGGGGAAAATAGCTCTTTCGAGATGGGGCATAATGGCAAGGTGACGCCCATCATGAGAAGCCACGGCCGCGGTGTCGTACATCGAACCATTGGGATTACCCGGGAAAAACGAATAACTGTATTTAGCCACAATACTGTATTGTGATTCTTCGTAGGGAAATACAAACTTCCCTTCGCCGTGTGCAACCCAGATACCCAATTCGCAACCTGCCAGGCTATTCAACATAACCGAATTATTCTCAGGGATTTTAACTGTAAGGAATGAGGATTCGTATTTACCACTATCGTTGTGATGCATTTTGAAGTGCTTGCCGTGCTCGGGATAAATCAAGCCCAATTCTGCCATAAGCTGACAACCGTTGCAGACACCCAATGAAAGGGTATCGTTGCGTGCATAAAACTTTTCGAGGGCAATTCTTGCCTTTTCGTTGTATAAAAATGCGCCAGCCCATCCTTTGGCCGAACCAAGGACATCACTATTGGAGAAGCCTCCAACAAAAGCTATCATGTGAACATCCTCCAAGGTTTCTCTTCCGCTAACCAAGTCGGTCATGTGTACATCCTTAACGTCGAAGCCGGCCAACCACAGGGAATAAGCCATTTCGCGATCGCCATTGCTTCCCTTTTCGCGAATTATGGCAGCTTTAATACCTGATGCTTCCAATCTGAAATGCGAGATTCCCAAAGATTCAAGCCTTCCTGTAAAGCCTTGAGGGAAAGCAAAACTGCGTACCATGCGTCCATGATTGCGAAAACGCTCAAAGGCAAGGGTCTCTCCGCTCTGCATGCGATCGAGTAGATAGGAGCTGCGATACCAAACTTCTCTGAACTTCTCAACATTCAACATATGACGCTGCCCCTGAAGCATCAAATCCATTTTACCCCCCGATTGGTATATCCCCAGCCTAAATCCTTTAACCCTGTACTTCTCCAACACCTGCATAACTTCCGATGCATGAGATGTTTGGACAATCACGGAAGGCTTTTCACTAAAAAGCAAACGAACAGGGTCTTCAAGTCCAAAAACAGAAAAATCCAGACTCATTCCGGCATCTGGTTGACTGAAACACATTTCAAGTAAAGTGGTAATGAGTCCGCCGGACGAAACGTCATGACCGGCCAATAATAGTTCTCGGCTTACAAGCTCCTGCACAGCTGCAAAAGCGCGGGCAAAATAATCGGTATCCGGAACATCAGGCGTTTCTGTTCCCAGTGCATTGACCACCTGACTGAAAGTGCTTCCCCCCAGATGAAAAGGTGAACCCGAAAAATCTATATAGATAATTTCGCTATCGATTATAGGGGTGAGCACCGGATTGACGGTTTTTCTGACATCGTCTACCTCGGCGGCTGCCGAAATAATGACTGTACCCGGGGCCATGACACGGGTTCCATCAGGGTATTTTTGCGTCATGCTCAATGAATCTTTTCCCGTAGGAATGTTGATGCCCAAGCGTATAGCGAAGTCAGACACAGCTTCAACAGCCTTGTATAGGCGAGCATTTTCACCCGGGTTATTGCAGGGCCACATCCAGTTGGCAGATAGCGAAACTCCGGACAAACCATGAGCAAGCGAAGCCCAGACAAGATTTGTAAGCGCTTCGGCAACCGAGAGCCTGCTGGCAGCTTCAGGGTTGATAAGACCGGCAACGGGAGCATGCCCCAAAGAGGTGGCTATACCTGTGGTTCCGGTGTAATCGAGAGCCACCACTCCAAGGTTGTTAAGCGGTAATTGCAAGGGACCGGCAGTTTGCTGGCAGGCAATTCTACCTGTAACCGATCGGTCTACCTTATTCGTTAACCAGTCTTTGCAAGCCACAGCCTCGCATTGCAATACCCTCAACAAATAATCTTCCCAACGGGCCGGATTGTAACTGAGCTTTTCTTGATGCCCTGATCGAGATTGATCGGTGATGACCAAACGGGGCGGATTACCAAACAAATGCTCCAGCTTAAGATCGAGTGGACGCTCACCTGTTAGCAAATTTTCAAAGACGAAACGTCCATCTCCGGTAATCTGACCTACTTCATACATAGGTGCGCGCTCGCGGTCGGCAATCGTTTTCAATAAATTCATGTTATCACCATCTATCACCAGGCCCATGCGTTCCTGAGATTCGTTGCCTATAATTTCACGGGCCGAAAGGGTGGGATCGCCCACTGGCAGCTTATCCAAATGAATAATACCGCCCTGATCGTCCACCAATTCTGAGAGTGAATTTAAATGCCCGCCCGCACCATGATCGTGAATAGAGACCACAGGATTCTGGTCAGATTCGCAAAGGGATCGCAAGGCATTGGCCACCCGCTTTTGCATTTCAGGGTTGGAACGTTGTACGGCATTCAACTCAATAGCACTGGCATATTTTCCGGTTTCAACCGACGAAACAGCTCCCCCTCCCATACCAATGCGATAATTGTCGCCACCCATCACAATGATTTTCTGTCCGGGTGAAGGATGCCCCTTGGCTGCATGCCCCGCATGGGCATATCCAATACCTCCGGCCAGCATAATTACCTTGTCAAATCCGTATTTTACCGAAGAAATCTCATGTTCGAAGGTAAGCACCGACCCGCAGATAAGGGGTTGCCCGAATTTGTTTCCAAAATCGCTGGCTCCATTGGATGCTCTTACAAGAATCTCAGCAGGTGGATGATACAACCAGGGTCTTTCTTTGTAAAATGCCTCCCATGGGCGAGGGCGGGGTAAACGAGAATAAGAGGTCATGTAAACGGCAGTACCGGCCAGTGGCAGACTTCCCCTTCCTCCAGCCATTCGGTCGCGGATCTCTCCTCCACTGCCTGTGGCAGCTCCATTGAATGGCTCTACCGTGGTGGGAAAATTATGCGTCTCAGCTTTCAGTGAAATTACAGAAGGGATGGGTTTAAGAGAAAAATAATCGGGCTGATCACCACGACGGGGAGCAAACTGCCATACCTGAGGTCCTGCAAGAAATGCCACATTATCCTTGTATGCTGAAACTACCCGGTTGGGATGCGCCCGCGTGGTATCCTTAATCAAGGCAAAAAGGCTTTTTTCCTGCTCCTGTCCATCAATAATAAACCGTCCGTTGAAAATCTTATGCCGACAATGCTCTGAATTGACCTGCGAAAAACCAAAAACCTCGCTATCCGTCAAAGGTCGGCCTATTTTGTGGCTCACTTCTTCTAGGTAGGCAATTTCTTCCTCACTCAATGCCAGGCCTTCCTCCTCGTTGTATTTTTTAAGGTCGGTAATATATTTAACAGGTTCAGGTTGCCTGTTGATATGGAAAACATTCTGATCCAAACTCTTATAGACTTCCTCCAGCATGGGATCGAACGATTTTCCGCGGTCAGGTCTGAACTCCTCTATGCGACGTATACCCTGCAGTCCCATGATCTGCGTGATTTCCACTGCATTGGTGCTCCAGGGTGTAATCATCTCGCGCCGGGGCCCGGTGTAAACTCCCTGTGGGCCTTCCTCCCCCAGAAAATCTGCATTACCCAGCAACCATTGTAAGCGTGCAATTGACTCCCTATCCGGCCGGGTGTCTGTCTTAATTCCATAAACCCTGCCAGACGTTGCGTTCCGAAAAAAAAGTATCATAGGAATGATGGCTATGTGTTAATTATCAACAATTTAATCTCACCCCTCAAGGGCAGCATTTTGTATGCAAATATAAGCCCCACCCGAAAATGTACTACCTTTGATGTGAAATTAAAGCAAGGTCCATGGCTATTCCCAAAAACCTGAAAACGCTCTCGTACGACGAATTACGTAAAATTCTTGAAGAGCACGACCAGCGGGTGGTTTTCGAAAAAACCAACATCATCCCCGACAGCCAGGAACTCTACGAAGTGCTGCGCAAACATATCAGTTACAACGACATAGGCCGCAAATCGGTACTGGGCATCGACATTTTTAAATACAGTTCCTACGGGGTTTTCGA
>DDBO01000088.1 GCA_002332755.1 Bacteroidales bacterium UBA2030
GTACAATTAAAACATTGGAAAATAATTATTTTAAAAGGTTGGTGTGATAACATGAAAGGATTTGCAATGCTTGAAATTGGAAAAGTGGGCTGGATTGATGCCGAAAAACCTTCAGCAGGACCGTATGATGCAATTGTGAGACCTCTTGCGGTTGCGCCGTGTACATCAGATATTCATACTGTCTGGGAAGGTGCGCTTGGAGACCGCAAAAACATGATTTTAGGGCACGAAGCTGTAGGTATTATAGAAGAAGTCGGGTCAGAGGTCAAAGACTTCAAACCAGGCGATAAAGTAATTGTTCCTGCAATTACACCTGACTGGCGATCCATGGAGGCACAGGATGGAGTACCTATGCACTCAAATGGAATGCTTTCAGGATGGAAGTTTTCAAACTTTAAAAATGGAGTCTTTGCAGAATATTTCCATGTAAATGATGCAGACATGAATTTAGCTCTACTTCCTGAAGGAATGCCCCTCGAACAGGCTGTCATGCTATCAGATATGGCAACTACTGGAATCCAGGGTGCAGAAATGGCAAATATTAAAACGGGTTCTACGGTTGTAGTCATAGGAATTGGCCCTGTTGGTCTAATGGCAGTGGCAGGTGCATCTATTCTTGGTGCAGGCAGGCTCATTGCAGTAGGAAGCCGGAAAGTTAGTATAGATCTTGCTCTGGAATACGGGGCATCAGATATTGTCGATTACAGGAAAGGTGGAATTGTTGAACAAATTCTTGAAATGACGAATGGAAAAGGGGTAGAATCTGTAATCATAGCAGGGGGAGATGAGAATACAATTTCAGATGCAGTCAAAATTGTAAAGCCTGGAGGCACGGTATCAAACGTCAATTACTTCGGAACCGGAAACACACTTCCAATTCCGCGCATTGAATGGGGGTCGGGCATGGCTCACAAAGACATACGTGGCGGTCTGACAACCGGAGGTCGTTTGAGAATGGAGAGAATGGCAGCTCTGTGTACCTACGGAAGGATAAAACCAGAAAAAATGGCAACCCACGTATTCAAAGGATTCGATAAAATAGAAAAAGCTCTCATGCTCATGAAAGAAAAGCCGAGAGATTTAATCAAACCTGTCGTTATTATGGAGGAATAAGCTAGTCAACTGCCCCTCTTAAAAACTCTAAGTTTTTTAAGAATTTTGAGGAGGGGTATTTTCGCCTCGCGGAATAGGATTATCAGATAGATAGGATAGAATTATAAAGTTCTGTGGGGCACCTCTTATAAATCAACAAAAAATCGGCTCTGTAGAAATCCTCTGAAATAACCAATCTTAGCAAATTAAAACTGAATTGCCTGATTCAATTTTGCTGAATAACTTTAAGTCTATTGATGACGATTAAGTAGGTTTTCTACAGAGCCGAAATCAGTGAATAAATAGCTTACTTGACCTCACACCTCTCCCTTACAACCATAACAGGCACCTTTGAATGACGGACCAGATTTTCTGCAACGCTGCCCAGAAGCAGTTTGCTCAGTCCTGTCTTTCCGAGAGTGCCCATAATAACAATGTCCATCTTTTCCTTTTCAGCATACCGGATTAGCTCGTATGAAGGATTACCTTCAAGAAGGACAGTTTCTACATTGACTTTTTTCATCTCTCCCAAGCCTTTTACGTAACTTACAGCTTGCTGCCCCTGTGTCTTCCATCCTTCATATACCGACCGCCAGTAAGGGTCCATGCCCAGGGATAAGGAATTTCCATAGATAGAAATCAAGTTGTCTGTTGGCACGACATAGACTGCATAAACCGTCCCACCACTTAGTCTGGCAAGCTCTATTCCTCGGTCAACAGCCAGCCTAGAACAGTCCGAGCCATCGGTTGCGACCATTATTTTCTTAAAGTTAACGATTTCCATAGAACCTCAACTACATTACTTCCCGGAAGAAATATAAAAGTGACGGATCTCGTAAAGTGAAAAAACAATGGAATTTTTGATCTTCGACAGTATGAGATAAGCAGCAGCGTGCCAGGTTATTGAAAAATTGTAATATGTCAGAAATCAGCAGAAAGTTAGAAATTTAAGTTATATATGTTCAACTTGACCAGAATGGCGATCGTAAAGATATTCAGTGCTATAAAAATAATAACCGGCATTGCCATGTCTGCCAGCATGTGCATCCATGTTTTTTCGATCTTTTTATCCCAGGCAGCGAAATATTCCTCATTCTCACGTTTTGCAGGTTTAGATTGCATCTGTTTTCCCCAATTTTCAGGTACGTTTTGTTTATCTGGCTAGGAACTGCTCCGTGATAAAACTAGCAAATAATGCTGTTTACTGGTTAATGCGAGTCATTAAACCATCCATGCTATATAAAGGTAAGGAAATTGGTTTACACTCAGTAGTAGATGCTTATGTGATTTGCAGAGTATCGGAATGGTTTTGACTTTTTGTTTCATATAATGTAAAGTTCCTTTGAAATCCAACTTTTCTAATCAGAACAAAACTATTGAAAATTATTTGCTTGATTTCATTGGTACTACGAAATTTCTTCTATCCACTTTTGTGCATATCGACAAATTTATTATTTAATACAAATAAAAATACCATCAATTCCACCATATAACTGATTGAAAAATCTTGCTTGAATATTGAGGAAAAACTACTTAGAAGAGGTTAATATATAAAGCGATTTAACGAATGGGGGAGAAAACAGTGCCTACAAAAGAAGAGATAGACAGCCAGATTATGGATCTCTGGGATGAGATCTTTGAACTTGAAGATAAGCTTGGTGAAGAACTGAATGTCAAGTATGCAGAATGGCGTAAGGTAGAGCCATTACTGGATAATGGTATGGATCCCGAAGAAGTTGTAATGCACTTTGATTCTATGAAGGGGGTTGGTGAAGAAAGCATGGTTGTTTACAGAGAGATCAAAGCAATTAAAGATAAATACAAACAGGAGATGGATGAAAAACGCGCGAAAATTGATACATTAAATAAAGAAAAGAATATGATATAAAATTCAATAAGTT
>DDBO01000142.1 GCA_002332755.1 Bacteroidales bacterium UBA2030
TTCCAAAGATTTTGAAACTCTTGCAAGTGGGTTGCTTTTATGAAAACTTTCTTTTTCTCTTTTTTCTTATCAGCTTTCTGAACATAAGTGTTTGTATCGGTTGCAAACAAGCTTTCAATGGCTTTTACTTGTTCTTCGGGCAAATTTTGTTCTTTTAGAATAGCTGAAAATTCAGGCGATTTTTCGTAAATCTTTTGTCCGTCAACAATTGCCTTACGAACAATCATTTTCTTTTCTTTCAAAATATTATCCACCAAAGTAATAACAGTATCATCATCAAAGCCCGATTTTTCTTTGAGTGTCTTAATGAGTTCTGTTTCGGTGAATGTTTCAGAAATCAGGAATGAGTTGCTTAAAATTTCATTTTGAATTGCCTCCACAAAACCGTGTTCTTTGCTTGATACAACAACATCAAGGTTGTTGATTTTCCAAAATGCCTCTTGGTCGTCATTCAGATTTTTAAGTGTGTTCCGCTGCAAGTTTTGATTTACGCAAATGCGTAAACCTCTACCAATTTGTTGCAATTTTGATATTTCGCTTCCCTGATTGGAAAGTTTACAGATTGTGAAAACATTCGGATTGTCCCAACCTTCCTGCAATGCCCAAATGGAGAAAATGAAACGAGTCGGACTTTCAAACGATAGCAATTTCTTTTTGTCTTTCAAAATTTCATCAACGCCAGCTTTTATTTTTTCGTCTGCGTTTCCTTTGTCGCCAGAAAAATATCCTTTGTGCACCTGCAAATTTCCATCACTATCAAAATCATTTAGCAAGTATTTATAATATTCTGAATTTGGGTCAAGTGTCTTTATAATTTCATCTCGCTTGTTTTTGTATTCTTCTTCAAAAATGCCCTTGATTTTTGGATTATCTCCTCTGTAAAGACTGATATCGTTTTGCATAAAAAACAAAGTAAGGGCCTTTATACCCTTATCAAATAATTCTTTTTCTTTTTCAAAATGAATTATGATTGTGTCCTTAATCATTGCCCGCAATGATTCGTCCGACAAAGAATAATCAACCTTTTCAATGGTGTCATCAGACAAAACAATAGCGTCTTTGTTGATTTTTTTTATGCTTTTTCCATTGAAAATTGAACCAATGCCTAATTCTCTTCTGACAATAATGCCGTTGGTCAATGTGCTTACAATGGCTTTTTTATTTTCAATCGCAACGAGAGTATCTTTATTTTCAACTATGTCTTGCGTATAAACTACAATTTTCTTTACCAAACTTTGTCGGAAAGACGAAATACTATCCAAAACATAGGCAACATTGGATAAAGGCAAACTGTCTTTCTTTTTAGGGAAAGTAGCCCCAAAACGTAAATAATAATTTTCAAAACCTTCAAAATATTTTTTGAAAGCATCACCATCAAAACGATGAGGTTCATCCATTATCACAATAGGATTCAGGCGTTTCAAACATTCCAAATATGTTTTTGGTGGATTTTGATTATTTTCAAATAAATTAGGTGCATAAATTTCTCTATCTAAAGGACGGTTTAAGATATTGTCTTTGTGGCTGAATGAGCTTGGCGTCATTACCAAAACCGATAGATGCGAAGTGCCGATAAATTGACGGACGGCTGAAATGTTACCACCTTCGTAAACAAAGGTTTCGATTTCCTTTTCTCTTTCATTTGCGTAAAGACTCTTAAAATATTCTTTAGTATCTTCTAATTGAGTTTGTGTTCCTTCTCGAATAGCTACTGAAGGAATAAGAATGATAAATTTTTTGTAACCGAAATGTTTACATAATTCAAAGATGGTTTTGATGTAAGTGAATGTTTTACCTGTTCCCGTTTCCATCATTATGTCAATATTCTTTGTGTCTTGAACCGGGAAATTATATTTGTTCTTTTGGTGGTGAGCTGTCAGCGCCTCAACAAAATTCACTTTTTGACGAAAGTTTTCAAAAAGACTAATGATGTTTTTTACGCAGTCTTCCTGATAGCTTTGTATTTCGTATTGAAATTGTTTTGTTTCTGTTTTTGTCGTCATTTATTACTTCAATTTTCCAATTGTCAAAGTTAAAATTTAATATTGTTGTCTACCCGTTTTTCTCTTGAAATCCACTCGTATTGTGTTAGGGTGGTGGGTGGGCTTGGGAGCGTAGGCAAGAAAACAACTCTTTTGCAAGCTGAAGTATCGGCTTGTGTGTCGGAGCTTGCAAATGTGTTGTTTTGCGTGTCGGCAATTTTCATTTTTCTTTTCTGTCTTTATGTAGCAAATTGTCCGCTGTTGTCTGTCTTTTTACACTTGGCGGTAACATACATATGCATGTCCCACCCAAAAAATGTAAAACCCGATACCATGTTGATATTCAATGAGATTGTATGAAGAAATGTCAGAAAATCCGGTCCAGATAAAAAGGTGATATTTATTCGTAAAAACCAAAACTATTAAGGTAATCGGAAACACATAAGCATACCTGTAAAAGCGTGAATTCAGCCATTGAGACCTGCCTGTGTAAAAAAAGGCAAAACCCAAAAATTGCAAGGGGACAAAAGAAGCAAACAGGTACTCTATTTGCGAGAAAAATACCTTTAATCTCACGGTTGTAGCCGAGGCTTCAAAAATGTTAGCACCTGACCATAATGCCAGCAATATCATTATCCTGAAAAGCATTATAGCTCCGGGTATTCTCCTTTTTCGCCAGGCTATTAATGCAATCACAAGTGAAAGCAAAGATGAAACAACAAAAAACAATGAGATGTAGGTGATTAAAAACATGATAGGTTTAATCTTGTCATGAAATTACGTACTTTTCCGGAATATTTCGGGTAATTAATTAAAACGTAAGCATTGTGAAAGTTAAGATATTCTATATTTCATTGATTTGCATATCGTATTTCAATTTATATTCTCAGCATGATAGTGCTTTATTCAAAGGTACAACATTTCTTAGCGACATAAAAGAAACAACATTTCTGACCTGGCGGCAGGAAAAAACCCTTCTTGGCTCACCTACACGATGGACTGATCGGGATTGGATGACCTTGGCCTTGGTTATCGCAGGCGAGGGAATCATCATGGGAAATGACAGGGAGGTTTTTAATTGGGTAAATCAACGCAAGGCCAAAACCTTCGATAAGGTGTCAAAATACTTTGCCGAACCCTTTGGGTCAGGCATTATAAGCATACCTATCCTGGCAGCAATGTACGCCAAAGGTAAATGGAGCCATGATGATCGATTGACAGAAGCATCACTGGCTGGCGCAAGGGCATTTGTAATTACTGCATTCAATGTTCAGCTGTTAAAAATGGCTTTTGGAAGAGAAAGACCAGCAAAAAATGTAAATCCCAGTCAGTTTCATGGTCCCTCCTTAAGTCAGGATGCCTTTCCGTCGGGGCATACAACTGTTGCCTTTGCAGTTGCCTCAGCCATTGCCCATTCCTACCCCGACAAACCTCTGGTTGGTGTCGGCCTTTATGTAGCTGCCACACTCACTGCCTACAGCCGTATTTACGATGGCAAACATTGGCCTTCAGATGTTTTTGCCGGTGCTATTCTGGGCTACTTTACCGGGCGACTGGTGGCAAGCCCCGTAAATAGTTTAACGAAAGAACATCAAAAAATGAGTATAGTTCCGCACCTATCCCCCAATTATTCAGGGATAATAATCACTTATAATTTCCTATAGCCTTTAATTACCCTTGCGGGCGATGGCATCAATTGCCATTAAGAGATTGTGCATCAGATCACTATTAGAAGAATAGTCGGCCGACAGCAAATTGGTGACACGGCCATCTTCCAAAAAATCCCAAGCCCGGCTCCAACGTTCCCGCTTGTGTTTATCGTAAACCCCAATGGCTACTCCCCCATAGCGCTTTACTAACGAAAAGCAGGGAATATCGGTAAGACCATCCCCCACAAAAACCATATGATCCATTGGAATCCGAAATCCCTGTGTACGACGATTTACAGCATAGTGATCAGCACGCGATTCAGGACCAATCAGACCTTTGGAAATCTGAAAGAGGTAACGGGTTTTGTCGGTAAACGATACAACATTGCGAGGGAAAACAATAGCGCCCTCTTCATCATAATGAAATTCACTGGCCCAGATATCTGTAAAAAACCGGGCAATACGGGAATTTCTTACAATTTCGCCAATACCTGAGCTGATAATATAAAATTCGAGGCTTAACCCTGGATGGTTATCTTTTACATAATTTAAAAGATAAGGAAACATACGTGTAACCCCCTGGTGAAAGCGAAGTTTTGAGGCAAACTCCTGGAGCTTTTGGCGTGTTATACGCGTTTTTTCAGAAGAATTCGACAGTTGTATAAGAGCATAAAGATAGGCGGGAATGGGATCCCATCCATCCTGATCGAGTGGGCCTACGGTTTCTTTCCAGAAAACCTTGGCATCTACACCCATCCAATCCAGAAACGAGGATGTGCTGTCCGGAGCCAGGGTATCATCGAAATCGAAAACAAATGCAGCTACAGGCATCGAAAATGATATTTGATGCAAAATTAAGGTTTTGAGAATTGCGGCAGCCACGATTCATTCCGCAAATACCGCAAAATTCCCTACTTTTGTCCACCCTCTCAAGGGAATTTCATATAAACTACTGAAAAAAGAATTTTATGCGAAAGAGTAAACCTAGGCTTTCATTCTGGCAAATTTGGAACATGAGTTTTGGTTTTCTGGGCATACAATTTGGCTTTGCCTTGCAGAATGCCAATGCCAGCCGCATATTACAGACCTTCGGGGCCGATGTGGAGCATCTTTCCTGGTTTTGGATTGCGGCCCCCCTCACGGGTATGATTGTACAACCCATCATTGGGCATTTCAGTGATAAAACCTGGTGCCGTTTGGGACGGCGCAGACCTTATTTCCTAACAGGAGCCATTCTCGCATCCTTAGCGCTGGTCTTTATGCCTAATGCGGCCTTACTTACAACGATTGTTCCTCCTATGTTTATCGGAGCAGGTATTCTTATGATAATGGATGCCAGCATCAATGTAGCCATGGAGCCCTTCCGCGCCCTTGTGGCCGACATGCTACCCGGGGATCAGCGAACTCTTGGGTTTTCTATACAAACCTCATTGATTGGCATAGGCGCAGTGGTGGGCTCCTGGTTGCCCTATATCCTTGCCGAATGGATAGGTGTCAGCAAAATAGCGCCAGCCGGACAGGTCCCCGACAATGTGGTTTTCTCGTTTTATTTTGGTGCTGCTGTTTTTATCAGTACGATCGTTTGGACAGTAATCACAACCCGGGAATACAGCCCTGAACAATTGGAGGCTTTTAGTGGTGAAAAAAGAGAAGAAGACTCGGGTTTTTCCCAGATATTCCGCGATTTCACCAAAATTCCAAAAACCATGCAGCAACTGGGAGTAGTCCAGTTTTTCTCCTGGTTTGCCCTTTTTGGCATGTGGGTTTTTACTACCCCTGCTGTAGCAGTGCATATTTATGGCGCTCCCATTGGTGACACATCCAGCGAAAATTTCCAGAATGCAGGCAACTGGGTGGGCATCTGCTTCGGCGTATATAATGGAGTATCGGCGCTCTATGCCTTTGTGTTGCCAGTCATTGCCCGGAAGTTGGGACGAAAGCGCACGCATGCCCTTTCGCTGACCATTGGCGGCTTAAGCCTCATATCCATTTACTTCATCAAGAGTCCGATGATGCTACTGCTACCCATGATGGGCATTGGAATTGCCTGGGGAAGCATTCTTTCAATGCCTTACGCTATTCTGGCCGGAAGTTTGCCTACCCATAAAATGGGTATATACATGGGTATTTTCAACTTCTTTATTACAATCCCACAAATCATCAATGGTGTTTTCGGAGGCCCTATTGTCAAAAGGCTTTTCCATAGCCAGGCCATCTATGCATTGATTATGGCCGGAATATTCATGCTAATTGCAGCTATTTCTGTTAACTTTGTAGATGACCGCGATGATGTGGCATTAAAAAACATTCAATAAACGTAAAAAAACTTCCTTATGGAAAATAAACGTAAAAGTGGTATCCTGCTGCACATTACATCATTACCCGGCCCCTATGGCATCGG
>DDBO01000112.1 GCA_002332755.1 Bacteroidales bacterium UBA2030
TCCAGGTGGTTGGTGGGCTCGTCGAGAAGGAGAATATCGGGTTGGCGCAGGAGCAAGCGGCACAAAGCCACCCTGCGACGTTCTCCTCCGGAGAGGTTCTTTACCGGAATATCCGGCTCGGGGCAACGCAAGGCATCCATGGCTTTTTCCAGGCGATTGTCCAACTCCCAGCCATCGTAATGGTCGATGAGTTCGGTCAGCTCTCCCTGGCGGATGATTAGGCGGTTCATCTCTTCATCGTCAAGGGGTTCCATAAACCGATTGTTTACCTCCTCGTATTCTTTCAGGATATTCACAATTTCCTGTACCCCTTCTTCCACCACTTCCCTCACGGTTTTGGTGTCGTCAAGGCGGGGTTCCTGCTCAAGGTAACCGATGGAATAACCCGGCGAATACACAACCTCACCGGCATAGGAGTTATCTACTCCTGCTATAATCTTCAACAGGCTCGATTTTCCTGCCCCATTCAACCCAATGATGCCGATTTTGGCTCCATAAAAAAACGAAAGGTAGATGTCTTTCAAGATCTGTCGGTTGGGTGGCACAATCTTGCTCACCCCTACCATCGAAAAAATTATCTTTTTATCGTCTGACATATGTTAAAATTGCCTTGCAAAGTTAACAAATCCTCACAATCCGCTTCTTTGATGAATGAATGCACTGAAAATCTGTATCTAAAAACAAATGCTGGCGCATAACATTTATTTTTATGGTGATATTTCGCTAAAATCTCAGGAAATAATGTAGCTGTTTTGAGCATTTTGGCGTTTATTTTGTTGATGGTTGCGATGGCCTTTTCGTTAATCGGAATTCGTATTTTGATGGATTGAAATAAATGACCCAAAATATTCTTAGGCTTATTGTGCTTATTTTTCTTTTCTCCCTAAGAGAATTAGCCGCACAGGAAACCAGGCAGATATGCGGGCAAGTGAAGGATGAGAAGGGCAAGCCCCTTTCCATGGCTTATATTTCGCTGACCGAACCTGTAAAAACGTCAGTTACTGACCAGGAAGGCAGGTTTTGTATCGAAGGGCTGACCCCTGGTGTGTATCATTTGCATATTAGTTTTCTGGGATACAACTGTATTCACGATTGTACGGCTGATGTTACCTCAGGAGATGTATGGCTCGATTTACATATGCAGCCAGAAGTTCAAAAACTGGCAGGGGTGGAAGTCAGCGGACAAAGGCTGGCTGTGCAAAAGGCGTTGACGGGAATACCAACGGAGGTAACGGGAAAGGCTGAGCTAATGCAGCATCAGCGAGGCAGCCTGGTTAAATCTTTGGAGTACATTCCCGGGTTCAAGGCCATGGAAATCGGGCAGGGGCTTTCCAAACCTGTCATTCGTGGTCTGGGCTTCGACAGGGTAGTGGTAACCGACCAGGGGGTGAAGCAGGAAGGACAGCAGTGGGGCGCTGACCATGGACTCGAGATCGACCCTTACGGGGTAGAAGAGGCAGAGGTAGTTAAAGGACTGCTTTCGTTGCTGGCTGGCTCTGATGCCATAGGTGGCGCGCTTATGTTGAAGGCCCCCGCAATTCCTGCCGAAGGAACTTTTTCAGGTGATTTCACTTTTGCAGGCCACTCAGTGAACGACTATGGAGCTGTCAGTTTGGGTCTAAAAACCAATCGCAAGGGTTGGTTCAGTCATCTGCGGGCCTCGTTTACCGATTATGCGGATTACAGGGTGCCCGCCGATAGTTTCTATTACAATAACTTCAGACTCCCTATTTATAACCGTCGTCTGAAGAACACAGCCGGAGTTGAGCACAACATTAGCGTGGGTACTGGTTATATCAGCCTTTCCTCTCTCACTCGGTTCTATTTTTCCGATTATTATACCCGGGCAGGTTTTTTCCCCGGTTCGCATGGTATCCCTACCGCCAATAAGCTTCAACCCGATAGCAATGCTCGCAATACAGAACTGCCCTATCAGGAAGTTTTTCATCGAAAAGCTATTGTAAATCATGTTATCTTTAGGGATGATTTTAAATGGTCGATTACCGGAGGTTTACAGGATAATTTAAGGAAGGAATGGTCAAAATTTCATACGCATTATCCTAACCAGCAGGCTCCGGCTGTAAATCCCGACCTTGAACTGGAGCTTCGGCTAAGAACCCTGAGTTTGAGCACCGATATTAGCCCGCTCGGCGATATTGGCTGGCATACGGGGGCACAGGTTCAGCATCAATGGAACCAAACGGGCGGATACATGTTTTTGTTGGCACCTTATCGCCGCACCCTGGCCGGACTTTATGGCCTTTATAAAGGAGAAATGGAGGGCCGCTTGCGCTGGAGTGCAGGAATACGCTACGATTATGGATATATGCATATCGACAGTGTATACTCAGTCTATGCCCAAAAACTAAAAAGCAAGGAAATCAAAAATATCTATCACAGTTTGACCTTTTCTTTGGGCAGCGAGTGGAGGATATCTGAATATACCTCGTTGTTTTTTAGTCTGGGAAAAGGATTTCGCTTACCTTCAGCCATGGAACTTTCAGCCAATGGCATCCATCATGGCAGCTTCCGCTATGAGCTCGGCGATCCAAACTTAAGACCGGAAAACATGTATCAGTGTGATGTTAGCCTTTCCCTGAATATGGGACCCGTATCTTTCCAGTTGAGCCCTTTTGTGGCGTATTCTCCGGATTTTATTTTTCTGACACCTACTGGCAGCTACAATCTTCCTGATGGCACTCCTGTTTCTGAAGCCGATGCCGGGCAGGTGTTTATTTATCGTCAAAATCATGCATTACGTGCAGGCGGCGAAATCAATCTGGAAGCCAGGCTTCCCTGGACTTTCGTTGCAAGACTTGCAGGCGATTTTGTTTATGCCACCGATTTTGATTACCCTCTTCCTTTTACGCCTCCTGCCAGTGTACAATTGAATATGGATAAAACCATTCAGCTAAGTAAGGGAAAAATAGGGGCGGGTACTACCATTCATGCAGTGGCTGCCCAACATCGCGTGGCGCGCAACGAACCTGAAACGCCCGCTTATATTACCCAGGATATTAATTTTGCATGGAATTATAATAGGTATAGTTTTACGCTTCAATGGCTCAATATGTGGAATAAAAAGTATTTCAACCATATTGCTTATTACCGTATCATTGAGCTTCCTGAAGCGGGGACAAACCTTCAGCTCACGTTGAATATTACATTTTAGACCATGCGGGCGGCTCCCTTACATAAAATAGTTTTAGCTCTGTGGCTGGCTTTGATATTCAGCACCCCGCGCCTGCTTCAGGATCTTCATCGATTCTGGGGTCACCCGCATACACTCATCCAATGTGCTTGTGCTTCTGAGGAAACCGGTTGCTGGCTCGACAACTTTCAGGCCACCTGTCCGATTTGTTCCTTCGAATTGATTCATTTTCAGAATGATGCCCCTCCGCTTCACTTGCCGATATTGCCGCTGTTGAGGCAACTTTATTTTGGGTATTGCATCGCCCCTTACAAGGGTAATCATGTATTGACCGTTTTTCCTCGGGCACCCCCTTCCACTGAGGTTTTTTCTTAGGATAGATCTTTTCTCTTTATTTTTTATCTCATTAACTCCCTCTGTAAATGAAGGGAAGGGGCACTGTATAGTTTTTATTAAAATCTAAAAATGTTTATAATTATGAAAAATACAATATTTTATTTCGTTTTGATTTTTTCATTTGTGGTTTTTCTTTCATCCTGCGAAAAGGATAAGGATACACAAAAACCTGTTATTGATTTACATGAACCTGCCGAAGGAGATACCCTGTGGGTAGGGGAAGATGTACACTTCGAAGCCGATTTTAGCGATGATAATGAGCTTAAATCGTGGAAGGTAGATATTCATAACGACTTTGATGGCCATGGGCACAAAAGTTCACTCGAAGATGCCGAACCCTGGCTTTACAATCGAAGCTGGGATTTTGAACCCGGTTTGCGCAACAGTCATGTCCATACGCATGAAATAATGGTACCCACCGAAGTAAATGGGAAACCACTGGCGACAGGCCCCTATCACGTTATGGTTTATTGCACCGATGCAGCCGGTAATGAAGCCTGGACGGTGGTAAAAGTCCAGATTGCCAGAAAGTAAATCCCTCATCTGAGGCTGGCTCGGTTTATCCTACTCAGTTCCCTGTTTTGAAATCTTCAGGCAATTAGGAATTCTTTCAATAACCGTGAAAAATCGAAAAATAGGTTTACCACTTTCGGTGGTGATTAAACAGAGTCAGCCTCCCTTATTTTTTCAGTTTTGTCCATCCGGCAAACGAAAATTAAGCTTTACTTATGAATTTAAATGCGATAGTCTAAGAAGTTACCAAGCTTAGTGTATTTCATAGATAATAGCGTAAGTTTATTCTTTTATCCATTTGCCGTTTTCGACAGGTTTTCCTTTAAACGTGATGTTCCAGAGGTACAAACCTGGAGGGAGATGGGTAGTGGAGATGGTTTCGGTGGAATGAATCAGTTTATGTTCAAGCAGGGGTTTTCCGGCCATGTCGAACAA
>DDBO01000180.1 GCA_002332755.1 Bacteroidales bacterium UBA2030
ATTTTTGAGGCAAAAGTATCAATCTTTGCAGTACTTCGAAAGATATTCAGCAGCTTTGGCAAATCCGCGGGCAGCAGCTTCTTTCAAATCAGCGCAGCCTTCTTTCGTATTGCCCTGCGCCATTCTTGAAATCCCTCTTCCAGTCAGGGCTTCGGATGATAGAGGATTCAATTGGAGGGCTTGTTCATAATCGGCCTCAGCTTCAGAAAATTTGTAGAGATTAAACCGGGCAAGGCCTCGGTTCATATAGCCTTCGGTATAGTCGGGTCGTAGTTCAATAGCACGGTTAAAATCGTCAATAGCTGCATAATAGAGGCCTGCAGCGGCCTTTGACACCCCCCGCGAAAGAAAAATATCGGGTTCATCAGGGTTTTGCTCCAAGGCTTGTGTAAAGTCGGCTATAGCATCGAAAAATCTGCCCATAAAATGCAGGCAAAGTCCGCGATGATAAAGAGATTGCCCGTCCTCTTTATTTTTCCTCACCAGAAAGTCAAAATGCGGGTAAGCTTTTTCATATTGCTGCTTCTCGTAATAAATCAAACCCAGATTAAGGCGGGCTTCGCGTAAAGTGGAATCCAGTCGTATGGCTTTTTCGAGGTCGATGATAGCCAGTGAATCCTCATCCAGGGCATGCCTGACTAACCCCCTTTGCATAAAAATATTAGCCTGACGTGGATTAAGCTGAGCTGCGCGATCAAGGTCGAAAAGGGCCTTGGGATGATTTCCGCTTTCGTAATACAACACAGCGCGATTGTACCATGCCTCAGGTAGTGTCGGGTCGATATTGATAGCTTCGGTAAATTTAGCCAGCGCATCGTCTTTATAGCCCAGCCTTGCCGCCGTAATACCTTTTCTGACTAACTCTTCCGCATTGCGTTTTTGCGCCTGAAGCGAATGAATAGTCGCCAGCACCATCAAACCCATGAATAACACTTTACGCATGACTCTACCCTTTATTTTTCATTAAGCATACGCACAATTTCTCTGGCAGCACGCTCACTGGCTCCTGGACCGCCCAACTTTTGCCGAATCTCAGCAAAATCACGAAGCATGGTTTGTCGATAATACTCATTTTTCACCAGCCTGTCGAGCTCATCGTAAAGTAAAAAAGCATTAAAGTCTTTCTGAATCAGTTCCCTTACAGAAGGTTTATTTAAAATCAAATTGGGCAGTCCGATATAATTAACTTTCACCAATTGGCGGGCAATTAAATAGGAAAGAAAGTTGCCTTTGTAGACGATCACCTGAGGTACACCAAAAAGTGCTGTTTCGAGTGAAGCTGTTCCTGAGGTTACAATAGCGGCATAGGCATTGCTCAATAAGTCATACGTTTGACCATAAATTATTTTCACAGGATGCTCCCTGACAAACCTTTCGATATATCCCTTTCCTAAGCCTGCCGCAGCACCTACAATAAATTGATATTCAGGAAACCGGCGTGTCACTTGCAGCATCGTGGGCAAGATACGGGCAATTTCCTGTCTTCGGCTGCCCGGCAACAAAGCAATGATAGGATTGTTTCCCGGATTGTACTTTTTCTTAAAATCAGCAGCAGGTTCGTACCGGGCTATCACATCGAGCAAGGGATGGCCGGCATAGAATACGTCGAGGCCGTAATTTGCATAGAATTCTTTTTCAAAAGGCAAAATGGTAATCATGCGGTGAACGTTTCGGCGTATGGCATTCACCCGTGAAGAATGCCAGGCCCAAAGCTGAGGCGAAATGTAATAAACCACCCGCAGACCCTGTTTTCTGGCAAACTCAGCCATCCGCATGTTAAAACCCGGATAATCAACAAGAATTAACACATCGGGGCGAAAACTCATTAGGTCGCGACGTGCGTCTTTGAGCAACCTGTAAATTGCCGGAAAATTGGCTGCCACTTCCACAAATCCCATATAGTCCATTTCCCGGATATGATGGGTAAGCTTAATTCCCACAGCCGACATGTGGTCGCCCCCATAACCTCGCATTTCTGCCTCAGGATCGAGCTGGTAAAGGGCCCGGGCCAAATTAGAAGCATGCAGATCTCCCGAAGCTTCCCCAGCTATAAAGTAATATTTCATAAAAGATAACCCTTGATTTTTAAATAGGCAAAATAGCCCAGACCAAGAAAGAATAAAATGATTAGCACACCCTTTCCTGCGGTATCCATCTTTCGATTGATAAAATAAAATCGCATTAAAAGAATGGGGGGAATAAGTCCGAGAAGGTATACTTGCCATTGTTGCAAATACGGCTCAATACCCGTCAAACGGTCGAGCAGCTTCCCAATGAGCCAGAATAAAATCCAGCCTGCCAAAGAAGTTACCATACCCGCAAAAATTCCTGACCAAATATTATCCTTCCTGAACATCTTCAAGCAAGTTTTTAAGTGGAAGAATAGCCTTATGCGCTGTTAAATCGTAGTGTACAGGCACCACCGAAATATAGCCGTTATCGAGTGCATACAAGTCGGTATCTGGCATACCATCATAACTTTTAAAATAACCTGTAATCCAGAAATAATCTTTGTTTCGGGGATCTTTTCTATGTTCAAATTCTTCTTCCCATCGACCTTCACCCTGGCGTACCACTTTTACACCTTTTATTTTGCCATTAACCGGGACCGGAATATTTACGTTCAAACCTGTAAAACGGGGTAAGCCATCTTCCAGTACCTTGCGAGCGATCTTTTCGACCCATGGCTCTATTGAAATGAAGTCAGCGTCCCAGGCATAGTCGCAAAGTGAAAAGCCGATACTGGGTATATCAAGCATTACCCCTTCGAGCACCGCTGCCATGGTACCCGAATAAAGAACATTTATGGAAGCATTTGACCCATGGTTTATCCCTGAAACAATCAAATCAGGGCGGCGAGGCAGCAAAAATTTTTCAGCCAGCTTTACACAATCCACAGGGGTTCCATTGACACTATATTCTGAGTAATGCTCTTCCTGTGCCAGCAAATGATAGCGTAAGGGCAAGCTCACGGTTATGGCGTGTGCCATTCCCGATTGGGGTTTATCAGGGGCAACAACAATCACTTCGCCAAGGCGTCGCATGACTTTGATGAGAGATCGAATACCAGGGGCGGTTACCCCATCGTCGTTGGTGACTAAAATTAATTTGGTTTCCGTATGCATTTTATGATTTTGTTTCCTGTTTAACGTTTTGTTTAGAGTGAATGGATGTGACTCCTCCGGAAATTACGTATTTCATAACTTCGGCTGGTGCAATATCAAGGGGTCTTATTCGAGAGGCAGGCATAATCAGCAGTTCGCCTAATACTGTGTATGAAGATGGGAAATAAACTGCTACTCTTCCCTCAGGCAATCCCAACATCGAAAGATCGCGCGACGTTACAAAACCAATGCGGTCGGCTTCGGTAGCGTCATCTACTCTTACCAATACGGGTTCAGTAAAGCGACGTTGCTGGCCCACAAAGGCTTGTAAAAAATCCTTCACAGCCGTGTAAATAATTTTAATAAGGGGCGCTTTGCTTATTACACGGTCGAAATAGGCCAACACAGGGCGAAACAAAATTGTGCTTCCCAAAAATCCCGTAATAGTAATAAGAACTATAAGTGCCAGTAATCCCAAGCCCGGAACCCTAAAACCGATTATTGCCTCCAGTTGACTAAGAATGGCCTCATCCAAAAAATTTACAACCGTCACAATCGCCCAAATGGTTACTGACAACGGGGCTATCAGCAACAGGCCTTGAACGAAATATCCTAATAAATGGCGCATTATCCGCGATTGATGTATAGGCCGGCTCATGGGTTGTTAAACATTCGTTTTCTTTAAAATGCAAATTTAGGGTTTTAGGGAAGGCGCGACACATGCCTTTTCATATATATTATAAGTTGTTTTATTTAGTGATTCACCCGAATTCTCAAAATAACTTAAGATGCATGTAAAGCATCTGGGTAGGCAGCCCCATGACATTGAAGTAGGAACCCTCGATGCGCTCAATTCCCACATAACCTATCCATTCCTGCACACCATAAGCTCCGGCCTTATCATAAGGCCTGAATTCTCTGACATAAAAAGCAATCTCTTCTTCGGTAAGGTGCCTGAAATAAACAGTACTTTCCGCGCAAAATCCTGACTCTTTTGCATTGCTGCGGACATATACTCCGGTGAATACCTTATGACTTCTGCCTGAAAGCGACCGCAGCATAAACAAGGCTTCCTCTTCATTCGCAGGCTTATTCAACACTTGACCATCTAACCACACAATAGTATCGGCGGTTATGAGCAAAAAGTTTTCAGGTAATTCATTTAAAGTAAAAGCCAGGTTTTTCCGTTTAGCAAGCATTTGCGCAATATCTCTTCCCGGCATGTTGGGATCGAAGTCCTCGGGAGTATCTTTCAGCAGGATTTCAAAATCGATATTGAGACCCTTGAGCAGTTCATGCCTGCGGGGCGAACGGGAAGCCAGTATCACGCGATAAGCGGACAGATCGAGCATGTTCTGAATTCATTTATTGATTATGCCAGGTATTTTCCAACGATGGGCATGCGCCTTCCACTGCCAAAAGCTTTTGCTGAGACACGCAGGATAGGCGGAGTCTGATGACGCTTATATTCATTCTGATTTACCAGGCGCAGCACCCTTTTTACCAACTCAGCGTCGTAACCCTTGGAAATTATTTCTTGGGGGCCAAGGCGGTTTTCGATATATTCATACAAAACAGGATCTAAAATATCATACTCCGGAAGCGAGTCACTGTCTTTCTGGTTGGGCCTGAGCTCCGCAGAAGGTGCCTTAATGAGAATATTCCGGGGAATAACCTCCTGCTCCCGATTGATGTATTTGGCCAGGTTGTAAACATCTGTTTTATAAACATCGCCCAAGACTGACAACCCGCCGCACATGTCTCCGTACATAGTTCCATATCCTACGGCTGCTTCACTCTTGTTGGATGTATTAAGCAGAATGTAGCCCAATTTATTACTCATGGCCATAAGAATGACAGCGCGTATGCGGGCCTGGATGTTTTCTTCGGTAAGGTCGGGTGGCAAATCCTTAAAAACGGGCCTGAGGGTCTGCTCAAATGCTTTGAATGCTTCTTCAATTGAGATAATATCGTAGGCAACATCAATGTTTTTTGCCAGGGCAACAGCATCGTCAATGCTGTGCAGGGTTGAATAGCGGGAAGGAAGAAGGACAGCCCTCACGTTTTCTTTGCCAAGTGCTTCCGCTGCTAACACCAGCACCACAGCCGAATCGATGCCTCCCGAAAGACCCAAAATGGCTTTTTTTAGATGTAGTTTCTGAAAATAAGCCTTAATACCAGAAACTAACGCATCGTGGATTAGTGCTATTCTATCGGGATAGCCACCCAAAATATCAGATGGCAGTTCCTGCAGATCTACCACCCTGAAGTCTTCAACAAAAAACGGCAACTGAACACAAACCTTGCCACTTCCATCTAATACCATTGAATTTCCGTCAAAAATCAGTTCGGTTTGTGCTCCGGTATGATTAACATAAACCAAAGGCACTCCTGCACGAAGTGCATTTTCAATCAATACCTTACGTCGGATTTCAGGTTGACGGTCGTGAAAAGGTGAAGCAGCGATATTAATTACCAGGTCAGGGCTGAAGGGCAACAAACGCTCCAGCGGACGCTCAACATATAATGGATTTTCATCGGTATTCCATAAATCCTCGCAAACGGTAAGGGCAATGCGTTTGCCTTCAAAATTTACTACTTCAAATTGGCGATTGGGCTCGAAATATCGGTACTCATCGAAAATATCGTAGTTGGGGAGCAAGCTTTTCCGTTGCACTCCCAAAATTATGCCTTCATACAAAAACAAGGCTGCATTAAAAAGGAGCTTTCCCTTACCTGTAGTATTTCTAACAGGAGCTCCGACAACGGCTGCTATTCCTTTACATTCGGCAGCAATCAACCGTACACTTTCTTCGCTCTTCCTTATAAAATCGTCGAATTCAAGAAAATCGCGGGGAGGATAGCCACATATTGAGAGTTCAGGAAACACTATCAATCTGGCTCCTTCTTTGCTTGCCTGATGAATTGCCTGTAGGTGTTTTGCTCTATTTCCTTCAAAATCTCCGATGATATAATCTTGCTGGGCAAGGGCAATTTTCATTTCCGAGCTATTTAAAAAATAATGGCAAATGTCAGTTCCAGATAATGTTGAATGGCTTCTTCCTGGGCTCTGACAAGGGGATGATTATTGTAGCCTCCCAGCAGGTCAGTAAAACCATTGCTATAGGTAAGGCCAATCATCATAAATGTTGATTTATCGAAAGGTATTTCAAAACCTCCTCCCACATCCACAGAGAGTTTCATCGCATTAATGGAATAGGAAACATCGGGGGAATTCTTAATACTTTGACCTCCATCGGGATAGAAAACATCATCTGCCCTGGTGCGAAGGTTGAATGCCGGTACTAAACCCATTTGCCCAAAATACCTGATACCATTGTTAAACTCTTTCGTCTTCATCTTGAATAACAAGGGGATTTCTAAGTAGCGAAACTGAAGTTTACGATACAGTTTTCCATTCACTGCAACAGGATAGGGTACTGTATCAACCGTCATTTGATAATCAACAGGATAACTAAGCTTTCCTGACAGATAGCTTAAATTAAATCCTGTGCTGAGAAAGTAATTATCAATGATATGTATATCGGCAACCAAACCCCAGCCAAAACCAATTTTACCTCCATCATTTTTGTAATTGGAGGTGGCAGGATCGAGCCAGGTGAAATTGGGCGAAAAACGCATTCCGAATTGAAACTTTTTGGGTGATTCCTGGGCCTGTAAACGAATAAAAATGGCCGAGAGCATAACAATGGCAAGCAGTCGTCGCATAGGCTTCAAAAATTTATGTGCAAATGTACTTGAAATTCGCAATTTATGGGTGTATTTGAATTACATTAAGCGTTGTTCAAACAGGGCAAACTAATAAACACAATCGTACCTTTACCCACAGCACTTTCAATCCAAATCTGACCGCCCAGCAAATGGGTATATTTTTTGGCAATGGTAAGTCCCAGTCCAATTCCTTCACGGGCATCAATGTCTTCCAAATCGGATTGCTCAAAGGGATTAAAAACAGCCTCCATACGCTCCCGGGGAATACCAATACCAATGTCTTTGACATATAAAATTATTTCCTCAGCTTTTCTATCAATACCCAATTCGATTAAACCTTCATTACTGTATTTAATAGAATTATTCAACAAATGCTTAAAAATAGTGCTTAAGGCCGCAGGGTCTGTAAGGCAGGTAATCGAAGGAGAGGCAAGGTCTCTTTTTAGAATTATGGATAATCCTTTCTTCCCGGCAAAGGCAGTAAAATCGCTTTTTACGTTTTCCAGAAAGTCATAGAGATTTACGGGCTCCTTAGAAAGTTGCATTTCGCCGGATTCCAATCTCGAAATTTCAACCATCTCATCAATCAGATTAATAAGACGTTGACCG
>DDBO01000016.1 GCA_002332755.1 Bacteroidales bacterium UBA2030
TAATTAGCAGCCCTTTTTATTAATTTTGCGTTGTTATGCAAAAGCATCCCCATCATACGCTTTATCATAATAACGGCAAAGGGCTTTACGCCTGCTGGATGCTTTGATTTTGTTTACCGTAATACGCCATTTTTCTGATTATCATTCTGATATTCAGTATTTACCTTTTTAAATAATTAACAATAAAATGCAAGGTCTTATTTTTGATATAAGGCGTTTTTCGGTGAACGATGGCCCAGGGATACGAACCACAATTTTCTTTAAGGGTTGTCCACTAAATTGTTTCTGGTGTCATAATCCCGAAAGTCGCAATCCATTTCAGGAAGAAATGATTGTCAACAAACCCCTTGATGGAGTTCAGTATTCACAGGCTGAAACGGTAGGTCAATGGATGACGGTTCAAGAAGTGGTATCTAAATGCTTACTGGATACAGCTTTTATGAGTGAAAGCGGGGGGGGAGTTACGCTGAGCGGCGGAGAACCTCTATTCCAGCCCGATTTTACTGAAGCATTGGTCAATGAATTATCCTTGCTGGGCATCCATGTGGCTGTAGATACCTGTGGTTATGCCTCAAGAGAAATTTTTGAACGCCTGTTGCCAAAAGTTCATTTATGGTTGTTCGATTTCAAAGGAGCCGATATCGAAAAGCATAAGGAAAATACAGGTGTAAAACCTGACCTCATCCTTCAGAATCTGGATTTCCTGATTTCACAGAAGGCTGAAATCATCCTGCGATACCCTGTGGTTCCCGGCTTCAATGATACAGAATTCGATATTTCTGCGCTATTTCATCTGCTCGATAAGAGCAGGGGAAGGATTAAAGAGGTGCATCTGCTTCCTTATCATCGTCTGGGTGAAGATAAGCTCCGACGCCTCAATATTTCAAAACCTCATATTATTCCAAAATCCAACAGCACGGCTGCTGCCAGGGCTATTGTTTCAGCTTTGGCTTCTCTGCCGGTGACAGTTAAAATTGGTGCTTAATAACCTTAAATAAAGTAAAATGATGAACCAACGAATAAAGAAACTCAGAGAAAATAGCTTCAATGCAATAAATCGTATTTCGGCTGAAAGGGCTTTGTTAATAACTCAGTTTTACCAATCGGGTAAAGGAGCGGAGGTGAGTGTACCTGTAGCCAGGGCATTGGCCTTCGATTATATTTTGAGAAATAAAAAGATATGGATAGGCGAAGGAGAGTTGATAGTAGGGGAGAGAGGGCCCGAACCCAAGGCTGTACCAACCTATCCTGAAGTGAGTCTGCATTCTTTGGAAGATTTGGAGATTCTCAATACGCGTCCGAAAGTCTCTTTTAAAGTGGATGAAGAGACATTTGTAGCTTATCGCGATGTAGTGATTCCCTTTTGGAAGGGTAAAAGCAATCGCGAAAAGTTGATGAATTTGATGGTCGAATTTTGGCACAAAGCTTATCGGGCAGGTATATTTACAGAGTTTCAGGAGCAAAGAGCACCCGGACATACCGTAGCCGGGGGTAAGATTTTCCGAAAAGGGATGCTCGATCTCATCGCCGACATTAAAGTTTCCAGGGAAAAAATGGATGTGTATAATGATCCTCAGGCATATGAGAAATTGGAAGAATTGAAGGCGATGGAAATAGCTGCGCGTGCCCTTATACATTTTGCCGAACGACACGCTGCTGAGCTTGAACGCAGGGCCCAAAATGAGACCGATAGTCTGCGTAAAGCTGAGTTGCTCGAAATGGCTGCCATCAGCAGGCGTGTACCCGCACATGCTCCCCGTACTTTTCATGAAGCTCTACAGCATTATTGGTACATTCATCTCGGGGTTATCACCGAACTGAATCCGTGGGATAGCTTTAATCCCGGCCGCCTCGATCAGCATCTTCTGCCTTTTTATAGAGATGGTCTAAATAAGGGTACTCTAACGGAAGACCGTGCACGTGAACTATTACAGGCTTTCTGGATTAAATTCAACAATCATCCGGCTCCTCCAAAGATTGGTGTTACTGCGCTGGAGAGCAACACATACACCGATTTTTCCCTCATCAACGTAGGTGGACTCACCGAAAAGGGAGAAGACGCGGTAAATGAACTCAGCTACCTGATTTTAGATGTAGTTGAAGAAATGCGGATTCTGCAACCTAGCAGCATGGTTCAGATTAGTCGCAAGAATCCTGATACACTTTTGCATAGAGCGTTGAAAATCATCAAAACCGGTTTCGGACAACCTTCCTTGTTCAATTCTGATTCTATTGTGGCTGAGTTGGTTAGGCAGGGAAAATCTATTGCTGACGCTCGCAACGGAGGAGCCAGCGGCTGCGTCGAAGCAGGTGCTTTTGGAACCGAAGCCTATTGGCTGACCGGATATTTCAACTTAGCCAAAATTCTGGAAATCACACTATACAATGGTTTTGATCCCAGAACAGGAGAACAGCTTGGCCCACAAACCGGAGAAATACAAAATTTCCAATCATTCGATGAATTCATGAAAGCCTATGAAACCCAGGTTCGCTATTTTATTGATATAAAAATAAAGGGCAACCGAATGATTGAGAAACTTTTTGCACATAACCTGCCGGTACCTTTCCTTTCTTTGATTATTGATGATTGCATAGATAATGGAGTTGACTATAACGCTGGTGGTGCCCGCTACAATACCAGCTATATACAAGGGGTGGGCCTGGGTTCTGTAACCGACAGTCTCACGGCTATACGCTACCACGTTTTTGATAAGCGTACTATCAGTTTCACCGGATTGTTGGATGCTTTACAAAAAAACTTTACCGATTACGAAGAGTTCAGACATAAGTTGGTTTACGACACACCCAAATACGGCAACGACGATGAATATGCCGATGAACAGGCCCGTAGAATTTTCGAGATTTTCTTTCATTCTGTTGATGGAAGACCAACAGCCCGGGGAGGGACATTCAGGATAAACCTACTGCCGACTACGTCGCATGTTTATTTTGGTAGTGTGACAGGAGCTTTGCCCGATGGCAGAAAAGCCGGTGTACCCCTGAGTGAGGGCATTTCACCGGTGCAGGGCGCCGACCGTAATGGGCCCACTGCAGTTATAAAATCGGCGGCCAAACTCGATCATTTGCGCACAGGAGGCACTTTGCTCAATCAGAAATTTACACCCTCTTTTTTTAAAAATGAGGAAGCGATATTCAAGCTTACTGCTTTGGTTCGTACCTATTTCCGCCTCGATGGCCATCATATCCAGTTTAATGTTGTAGATGCCAACACCTTGCGTAAAGCTCAACAGCATCCGGAACTTTATCGCGACCTCATCGTTCGGGTTGCCGGCTATTCCGATTATTTCAACGACCTTGGTGAAGACCTGCAAAACGAGATTATTCTCCGAACAGAACACGAAGGGATATAGTGTTTGTTGTAGCCCCCTGTTTCGCAGAACGAAAATTTCCAAATAAATATTGCACAATAAATTTTCGAATGCATGAGAAACAGGAAGCGATAAATTCAGGTGGAGTAACCTTCGCGTAGGGTAATTTTAAGTCTATAAGCTGACTTGCTGGAAGTACCAGATTTTACCAAGCTTGTTTTATAACTGGATAACACAAAGCGGAGAATTTGTCAAGGGTGATGATCCCATTGAAAATATAAAAGATGCATCATCGCCCGTATTCCCTGTGACAGTTTCGGAGCATGGGCTTGTTTGCTCGACCAGAATGACAAAAAAACTTTCTACACCTTGTTCAAAATAATGTCCAAAGAATAGGGGCAGGGCAGTCAATTACTTTTACACGACTGTAATGAAGACGAAGCAGTATTTCTCATTGAGGTTCACTTGTGTCGTCAAGCTAGTTTCCTCAGGATTTGTTAGGTTTTTGAATAATTTAATCCAATCAAACGACAAATTTGCTATAGGGTTAAGGGGCAATATTTTAGCCGCACTCAGATTATTAAAGCTATTTTAAAATCAGGAACATATAATTAAATTTGAATAAAAGGAGACTAGTTTTTACTTTTGCGGCGCATTAACAATCACTTTTCTAACCCTAAATCAATGCTCATGAAAAAAATCTTTACTCTGCTTGTTATGGCGGGTGGGTTTGTTATTGCCTCCGCCCAGAATGTTCAGCTCCATTATGATATGGGAAAAGACCGGGGGTACTTTACGTCCACAGTAGAAAAATTTGCGCCCGATGCTTGGGGAAGCTCCTTCTTTTTTGTTGATTTCAACTACAGTAGCAAAGGTCCCAAAGAGGCCTACTGGGAAATTTCCCGCGAACTGAAATCTGGTAAAAGTCCGTTGGCCTTTCACATAGAGTACAATGGGGGTCTCCACGCTGACAGCCTTGTGAGTTTTCAGATTAACAATGCATATCTGGGAGGAATATCTTATTCACTTAATGCCAGTGATTTTTCGAAAGGCCTTACCTTGATGGCTTTATACAAGTACATTCAGGGTAATGAATCTCCGAGCAACTTTCAGATTACTGCCGTGTGGTATGCTCACTTATTTAAAGGGAAACTCACGCTGAGTGGTTTTGCCGATTTCTGGCGCGAAAAAAATGCCCTATTAGGAACAGATTATGTTTTTCTGAGCGAACCCCAGATCTGGTATAATTTCACGAAAATGTTTGCTGTTGGCGGTGAGATTGAATTGGGCTACAATTTTGCCGGAGTAAAAGATTTCAAGGTTTGCCCCACTGTAGCTGTTAAATATACATTCAATTAATAGAATATTACATCATGGTTGAAAAGATAAAGTCGTTTTTTAGTATTGAAGCTGCCGGCAGCACGATAAAAACAGAACTAATTGCCGGACTTACGACATTTATGACGATGGCCTATATTTTAGCTGTAAATCCTAATATATTGGCCAACACAGGGATGGACCGAAGCGCCTTATTTACTGCAACCGCTTTGGCTTCCTTACTGGCAACCTTGGTAATGGCCCTTTATGCCAGGCTCCCTTTTGCTTTGGCTCCGGGTATGGGGCTGAATGCTTTTTTTGCTTTTACTGTAGTTATAGGAATGGGGTATAGTTGGCAGTTTGCTCTAACTGCCGTATTCCTTGAAGGCATTATTTTCCTCCTGCTCACTTTCTTTAATATTCGCGAGATGATTGTAAATGCCATTCCCCTGAACCTAAAACATGCCATTTCGGCCGGGATTGGCCTTTTTATTGCATTCATCGGTTTGCAGAATGCCGGCATTATCGTAAAGAACGATGCAGTACTGGTCGGATTGGGCAATCTGGGAAGCCATCAGGCCATTGTTTTCTTCATTGGTTTAATAGTGACCTCTGTATTACTTGCTTTAAACATTAAAGGTGCATTGCTTATTGGGATTCTTTTTGGCACTATAGCAGGAGTTCCTTTGGGTATAACACATTTCCCTGATAGCCATTTGGTTTCAGCTCCTCCCTCTATTGCTCCTATCTTCTGGAAATTTGAGTTTCACAACATTTTCACATTCGACATGGCGGTGATTTTATTCACCTTCCTTTTTGTTGACATGTTCGATACAGTAGGAACTCTGGTAGGTGTTGCTTCCAAGGCTGACATGATGGATGGCAATGGAAAGCTACCCCGGGCGAAAGAGGCCCTTTTTGCCGATGCTATAGGAACAACA
>DDBO01000027.1 GCA_002332755.1 Bacteroidales bacterium UBA2030
AATTGAATCCTCTATCATCCGAAGCCCTGACTGGAAGAGGGATTTCAAGAATGGCGCAGGGCAATACGAAAGAAGGCTGCGCTGATTTGAAAGAAGCTGCTGCCCGCGGATTTGCCAAAGCTGCTGAATATCTTTCGAAGTACTGCAAAGATTGATACTTTTGCCTCAAAAATTGCCCAACCTATGAAAAAGTGGTTTTTTGTAATGGTGATTCTGGTTTTTGGTTTCACTGCATGTAAATATTTCGACAAAAAGAAAGACCTCTCCAACAACGAGCCGCAGACAAAGGAAGTGAAAAATAACAATGCGCCTTATAAGCCTGGCAACGATGCCTTTAAGCCCGGAGCCGGAGCCGACGAAGATGCTCAATGGACTTTCACTAAGGCCGCAACCCTCATAGGTTTGCAGAACTACGACGAAGCCCTCACATATATTAATAAGTATATCGAAAAAAGCCCCAACGACGGAAACGGCTTTTTTGTGCGCGGATTTATTTATTCACAGAAAAAAGAATGGGAGAAGGCAATTACGGAATACAAAGAAGCCCTTCGCCTGAATGCTGCTCATACCTACGCCTATATGTATAAAGGCGAGGCCCATCTTTATCTTAAGCAATATCCTGATGCTTTTGCCATGTTTACTAAAGTTATTCAGATTGAACCCAAGAATATGTACGCCTATTATAATAGAGGGCTGGCCCTGAGCTATATGGAAAAATACAAAGAAGCTGTTAACGATTTTGACGTGGCTCTTCGTATCGACAGTGTATATGCTCCGGCCCTCAACAATCGGGGCAATGCCAAATACCTGCTCGGCGACATCGACGGTGCTTGCAACGATTGGAAAAAATCCATGAAATTGGGCAATGCTGCCTCCGAAAGAGCTTACAATCATTATTGCTTGGGGAAGAAAAAGTAATGGATTAGGATTTTTTACCGCATTTATTAATTCAAGAACCGATGAAAATTGAAGTTTTGCCCTGGGGGGTGCACCGGAGTGCTGACATTAAGTTGGTAAAAGTGTTTGCATCTCAACCCGGGTTATGTGCCTCATTTACCAATTTTGGTGCTACCCTCGTTAGTTTGGATTGGGTTACGGAAGCAGGAGATTTTATACCTTTAGTCTATCCTCTTGCCTCACTTGAACAATATTTACGGGCAGATTATTATCCCGGAGCTATTATTGGCAGGTTTGCAAACCGTATAGGTGGCGCCGCATTTTGCATTGGAGAAAAAAACTACCCTCTTTCGGAGAATGGTGAAGGCTACTCCTTACATGGCGGCCAGGAAGGGTTTAGCCACAAGGTATGGGACTTGAAAGATTTTCATGCAACCGACCAGGAATCCATTGTGGTATTTGCATTGAAGAGCCTTAACGGCGACCAGGGATATCCCGGAAATTTACATGTTGAGGTAACCTATCGACTAACGGCCCACCGGCTCAGCGTAGCCTATAAAGCTGAAACAGATAGTCCTACACATGTGAATCTGACCACCCACGGGTATTTTAATCTTTCAGGCTTTCAAACGGGGGTGCATCAGCACTTTTTAAGAATAAACGCTGACAGGTATCTGGCTGTGGATGAAAGGATTGTAGCCACGGGTGCCATGCCTGAAGTAAAAGATACACCCTTTGATTTTATTCAGGGTAAAACCATAGGAGAGGGGATGAGCCGGCTGGGAGAGATTTATAATCACTGTCTGGTGCTTGCGTCGAATGATATGCGGTCTCCTGCGGCTGAGATATTTTGCCAGGAAAGTGGGTTGAGCATGAAAATCTTCACTACACAGCCTGCTTTTCAATTTTATACGCCTGTTGATCAACCGGCTGAACAGCATCCTTCACTTCCCCTTTCGAAAATCGATGCAGGAATTCCCTGGTCGTTTTGCCTTGAGCCTCAACACTTACCCAATTCGCCGAATATCCCTCATTTCCCTTCCACTTTGTTGGGTCCCGGAGATATTTACAGCCACAAAACTATTTTTGAAGTGAGTTCTGTGCTTTGATGAGAACCTTATTCGGCCAATAAAACCATAGCAACAGAGGCTGCAAGTAAGCCTGCCAAAAGCACACCTCCGGGGATAACTCCGTAAATGATTAACGAGAGAATAACCGTAATTACCGGAGCTAGTCCTGTCAATGGGACTACGATGATAGCTTTTCCATACCGAAGCGCATAGACCAAGGTTAGTGCCCCTATAGCATTTAAAATCTGAATGATAAAAGCCAGGTAAGGCCCTTTCAAACCCCATTCAATGGATGCGCTGAAATCAGTCATTGCGATAGCAACGGGAGATAAGATCAAAGCCGTAAGAGCCATATACACAAAAATACTTTCAGCCTGCATATGTAAGTTGGCAAATTTCATTACCCATGCCTGCAAACCCCACATGATAAAAACCAGGATGGCCAGAACCAACCATTCATTGCTGTTACTCTGAATGGGGTTGATTTGCGGATTAGAAAGTAAAAACATGGCAATGAGTGCCAGGATAATTCCTATCCACTGCTTACGGTTGGCTTTTTCTCGAAGCAATAAAAGAGATAGAAAAATAGTAAGCACCGGGTAAAGCGAAATAATAGGAAAAACGATAAAGGCCGGTCCCGTTTTAAGGGCTTGGAAGAGGATAAGCTGTCCGCCAGCACCCAGCAACCCTACCGAGGATCCCAGAAAAACGGATTTCAATCCTTTATCAATTTTCCATTGAATTCTGTGTAAGGCAAATAGTGCACAGGGTATCATTGTAAGGGCCCACACAGTGTAGCCCAAGGTGGGAGGAAATCCTGCCTTTTCAGGAATCTCGATGAAAGCACCCCATACTCCCCAAAATAAAGTAGTTATCAGTGCATATGCCAGCCAGGGTTGCTTAACAATAGCTTTCATGACAAAATGATTTTAGGGCAAAAGTAAGCAATCGAAAATGATTCTCAAAAAATAATAATGAAATAAAACTTTTTAAAAGCAAAAATATTTTACAGCCCGCCTTTACGGATGATTGCAGTTAAGCAATTAAAACCTTAACCCCCTGATCTTCGAGCTTTTTTCTGTCCTCAGCTGAAATTCCATCGTCTGTTACAATTACGTTGATTTTATCCATTCTGCAAATAAATGCCAGGCTTCTTCGCTGAAATTTACTTGAATCGGTAACAACAATCACCTCTTTTGCATTTTTTATCATGAGTTCATTCAGGTGTGCTTCTTCGAGATTAGGTGTGTAAATCCCCTGAGAGGCTATAATACCATCAACCCCCATGATGAGTTTATCGACAAAAAGATTTTGAAAATTCTTTTCTGCTAAGGGCCCAACCAGAGAAAGGGAATTGGGTCGGAGGTACCCACCCGGCACAATGAGGTGAATATCACTGTTATTGGCCAGGTGAGTGATAATATTGAGCGCATTGCTAATGACAGTCAGGCCCTTTAGATGATTTAGATTTTTGGCAACTTCAAAGGTGGTTGTTCCACTGTCGATAATAATGGTTTCGAAATCTTTAATCAATTCAGCTGCCTTTTTCCCGATACGAGCTTTCTCCTGGTAATGAAGTTTGTTCTTTTCTGAAATATGGATGTCGAGGCCAACAGAAGATTCTGCCTGAATAGCTCCACCCCGAACCCTGATGAGCAAATGCTTTTTTTCGAGCTGTTCAAGGTCATTGCGAATGGTTACTTCGCTAACGCTGAAGTCGCGGCTGAGTTCATCAATGAAGACTTGGCCTTGTGATTTGAGGCGATTGAGTATCTCTCTGCGCCTTTCTACTGTATTGTTCTTGCGGATGGATTCCATCTAAATTAAAGTTTTTAAAAATGAATTTTAAGTTACAAAGTTAGCATTTATAGTGTAAAAATTACAAAAACTTTGTAAAAGAATTTTATAGATTTGATTATCAATAATTTTCCAATATTTAACAATTTGCTATTTTAAATTCCTTTCTTTTAATTCTTGCTATTTTCCTTTGGTGTGATTACTTTTTGATTAATTAAAATGATTTGATATAAATTTTGATCAGAAAAAACTTTCAAAAACTTGTCAAAAATTTTGAAACATTTCGAAAATGTGTTATATTTGCAAATCAATAATCCTTTCGAGTATGCAACATTTAGGCTACGACGAAAAATGGCTTAGAGAAAAAGGGGCACATCATACCGCACGGGAAATTTCCGGGCAGCCCACCCTCTGGCATCATACCTTTCATCTTATTGAGTCACAAATTGAATTGTTAAAAAAATTTCTGGATTCAGTGCTTCCAGAAACCCGCAGGATTATTTTAACTGGTGCTGGCACCAGCGGGTACATTGGTTATTCGTTGTACCCGGTTTTTCGCAGAAAATTCGGAAAACATGTATTGGTGATTCCGACCACCGAATTGGTGACTCATCCCGCAAACTATTTTTTCCCTGATGATAATTTATTGCTAGTCTCATTTGCTCGCTCAGGTAATAGTCCTGAGAGCACGGCTGCTGTTCAGTTGGCCGAGCGCCTGAGTGGTTATGTGAGTCACCTGGTCATTACCTGCGATGCTGAAGGACAATTGGCCTGTTATTCTTCACCTTTTCCAAAATTCAATCTCGTATTGCCCCCCGACTCCAACGACCAAAGCCTTGCAATGACTGGAAGTTATACTTCAATGCTTTTGGCCGGATACCTGATTGCACACATAAATGAGCTTCAGGGATTATCTTCAAGCGTAAAACAAGCCGGTGATTATGCAAGCCATTTGCTAAGCAATTATTCTGCAGTAGTGCAGCAATTGGCTTCTTTTCAATTTTCAAGGGTCGTGTTTTTAGGTTCAGGCCCCCTTTTGGGATCGGCCATGGAGTCTCATTTAAAAGTGCAAGAATTGACGGATGGTCAAATTGTTTGTAAGTTCGATTCCTTTTTGGGGTTTCGGCATGGGCCTAAGGCAGTAATAGATGAGCAGACCCTGGTGTTTTTCTTATTGTCAAATGATCCGTATGTTCATCAATATGAACGAGACCTTATATTGAGTATTTATAAAGGAAAACCCCCACTGGCTACTATAGGTGTTTTTGAAAATTCTTTTGCTGGCCTGACCTTCGATTATGCTATCCAATTAAATAAGGAGCATACATCTCTGTTGCCGGAAGATATGTTGCCCCTGGTTGCCGTGATACCCGCTCAGATGCTGGGGTTCTACAAATCCCTTGATCTTGGCCTGAATCCTGATAATCCTTCTGTAAATGGCGCTATTTCACGTGTGGTAGAAAATGTTCATATTTATCCTTATGTGTTATGAATGAAGTAATCAGGGCTGAGGCTGAAAGACGAGGAGTTCCACTTACCCGTTATATTATGGATAAAATGGATGGTCTTTACCATCAGACCGGGACAAGGCGAACGCTTCTGGCCGTATGCCCCAACAGCCTAAATGTCATCCGCTCAGCCCTGAGGGCTGCAAAAAGATGGGATGCCCCGATAAAATTCGCTGCTACTTTGAATCAGGTTGACCTGGATGGAGGCTATACCGGCTTAACCCAGTACGATTTAGTCCGGTTTATTCGCAGTGAAGCTAAACGAATTCATCTTACCGTGCATGTAATTATTGCCGTTGATCACGGAGGACCCTGGCTAAAAGACCTACATTCTCGCGAAAACTGGACGTACAACCATACAATGGATGCCGTTAAGAAATCTTTCGAAGCCGCCATAGAAGCAGGTTACGATTTGATTCATGTGGATCCGACGGTTGATATTAGTTTTCCCCGGGGAAGCAGTATGCCCATCGATATAGTAGCAGAGCGAACTGTAGAGCTAATTACGCATTCTGAGAGTTTTCGTCGCCAAAGAGGATTTCCTCCCATTGCATATGAAGTGGGTACAGAAGAAGTACACGGAGGACTCGCCAACATGGATGTATTCACAAGATTTTTAACTCAACTGAAGACGCTGTTGGCAAATGCGGGCTTAAAAGATGTATGGCCGGTCTTTGTTGTGGGAAAGGTGGGCACTGATCTGCATACAACTACCTTTGATCCACATGTAGCCAGAATTTTAGTAGAAGAGGCTGCTGCGTATGGCAGTTATATTAAAGGTCATTACACCGACAATGTTGACCACCCTGAGCTTTATCCTGCTGTCGGGATGGGGGCGGCCAATGTGGGGCCTGAATTTACCGAAAAGGAGTATGATGCCTTGGAGGAATTAGAGAAAATACAGGATGTTTTATATACCCGTGGATTATTACCCATTAAAATATCTCTTCTGAGTTTACTCAGAGAGGCCGTTATAGAATCTGGAAGGTGGAAAAAATGGTTGCTTGAAGGAGAATCGCCCCACAGTTTTGAATCCATTCACCCTCAGCGACAACTGTGGCTTATAAAAACCGGTTGCCGTTATATATGGGAAAAACCTTCAATAGCCGCCGCGCGTAGCCGTCTATTCGAAAATCTTCGAAATGCGGGCTTCGATCCAGATGCTGTTCTGGATGCCCACCTTCAGCAAATTTTGGATAAATATTTCTCTAACTTTAACTTAAAAGGACTCAATACTTTAATAACTCAACAAATAAAGAACTATGCCTAGGCCCTTTGATCTTTTGGTTGTTGGAGAACTCAATGTTGATATTATAATCAATGAACTGCATGGATTTCCTGTAATTGGTAAGGAGATCTTCGCAGATAACTTGAGAGTTGTAATGGGTAGCTCATCGGCTATTTTTGCCGCGAATGCTGCTGCTTTGTTGCTCAAGGTCGCTTTTGCCGGAAAATTGGGAAACGATGCATATGGCCGGTTAATATTGGATCAGCTTAAACAGCGCAACATAAATACCGAAGCTGTCGATGTATCGGAAGAGTGGGCAACGGGAGCTACCATTGCCCTGAATTATGGCAACGACAGAGCCATGATAACCTACCCGGGAGCTATGGCTCATTTTGGAATGGAGGATATTAATCCCAACCTTTTAAATCAGGCACGACATCTTCACGTATCTTCTGTTTTCCTCCAGCCCTGTTTAAAGCCCAATATCGTTACTCTTTTTAAGTCGGCAAAGGAGTCAGGAATGTCAACATCTCTTGATCCACAATGGGATCCCGCTGAAAAATGGGATATTGAGTGGGAAGAATTGCTCCCTTTCGTGGATTATTTTCTTCCCAATGCCTCTGAGATTATGGCCATTACCGGTTCCCGGGATATTGAATCCGCCTTAAATAAACTTTCTTCAAAGGCTCAAACCATTGTTGTAAAAAAGGGTATTGAAGGAGCTTTGATGTTTAATAAAGGAAAATATTTGCATCAACCTGTATTCCTTAATAATGAAGTAGTCGATACAATAGGTGCAGGCGATAGTTTTGACGCAGGCTTTGTAGCAGGACTTCTCTATGGTTTATCTGAGGAAGAGAGTTTAAAGCTTGCAGCACTTTGCGGAGCGATAAATACAACAGCACCCGGTGGAACGGGCGCTTTTACCCATATCAATGAAATCAGGAACATTTCAATAAAAAAATTCAATACTGTCTTTCCTTTGTAATAATAATCATACAGGACTATGCTATTACAGGATAAACTCAGGGCGTTTCGCAAAGAAAAAAGAGCACTTCTGGCTACTAACTTTTATAATTACGAGACTTTGGCCGGAATTCTGAGAGCAGCCTTATTGAAAAACAAGCCTATAATTCTGCAATTGTCGGAAAGTTCGATAAAATACATGGGTTTGCAAACCGCTGTCGCTATGGCGAAAGCTGCTGTAAAGTCTGCCGGCGTTGAGGCCTGGCTACATCTGGATCATGGCAGTAACATAGATTTAGTGAAGAGTTGTCTGGATGCAGGCTTCGACTCGGTGATGATTGATGCGAGTGAACACCCTTTTGCTTATAACGTAGAATTAACCCGCAAAGTAGTTCAATTAGCAGAGCCGTATAAGGCATGTGTGGAGGCAGAATTGGGCTATGTCGCCAAACTGGGGCAAAATCAGGAGGGTGGGGGATTTACATCGCCCGAAGATGCCCGCAGATTTGTAGGGGAGACAGGAGTTCATGCCTTAGCAGTAGCTATTGGTTCTGCTCACGGCTTTTACAAAGAGCCCCCCAGGCTCCGGCTGGAATTGTTGCAGGATATTGCTGAAGCAACTCCGATACCTCTTGTGCTCCACGGTAGCTCAGGTGTTCCTGAGGATATGCTTCAGGCGGCTATTCAGCATGGAATTACCAAAGTCAACCTAGCCACTGAGACAAAAAATGTCTTCATGACAAAGTTGCGGTCACTATTAACTGAGACCCGGGAAATTGACCTCAGGCAGGTTTTTCCACCAGCCATCGATGAGGTGGTGAGTCTTATTGCTTCCAAATTAGATGTATTAGATTTAAGGTGAACCCAAATATTCAAGCGATGAAATCTTTTTCAACCTTTGTGAGTTGGGCTCTGTTACTCATTATCATGGGTGCCGGTAAACTCTCAGCCCAACATAGCCCAGAAGATCTTTTGCTTCAACACTACAGACCTAAAAGTATTTACAAGGTGCCATACACCGATGTGAAGAAACCATGCTGTCCGGTAATCGACATGCATTCTCATGCATATGCAACGACCCCTGATGAAGTGAAGCTGTGGGTTAATATTATGGATAGCCTTGGTATCGAAAAAGTGGTAATACTGAGTATGGCTACCGGGGTGCGTTTCGATTCAATTATGGAATTATACGGAGCATATCCAGATAGGTTTATAGTTTATTGTGGTTTAGATTATTCTAAATATGGCACAGCCGAATTCCCGTCTTCAGCCATCAAAGAATTGGAAAGATGTTATCGCAAGGGTGCGAGAGGTGTTGGAGAGTTGGGGGACAAAGGATTGGGTGAACTTTACTCATGGCCGCGTCCTGCTTATGGGTTGCATATCGACGACCCTTTGCTGAAACCTATTTACGAGAAATGTGCCGACCTGAATATGCCTGTGAATATTCATGTGGCCGAACCTTATTGGTTTTACCTGCCTATGGACTCAACCAACGATGGCCTGATGAATGCCTGGAAATGGCGCATCGATGTTTCTAATCCGGATAATAGGGACTATGATGCATTGATTAATAGTCTTGAAAATGTAGTCAGAGATAATCCCCGTACTACTTTTATCGCCGCTCACTATGCTAATTTAAATCATGACCTTGAAAGATTAGGCCGCATGCTCGATAAGTATCCCAACCTGTATGCGGATATTTCTGCAAGGTATGCTGAACAATCGAACATACCTCGCTATATGCGCAATTTCTTTATGAAATACCAGCATAAACTATTGTATGGTACCGATATGGGCTTCGACATTTCTATGTATAGGCTGACATTCAGGATTTTAGAAACAGCAGATGAGCATTTCTATTTTACCGACCTTTTCAACTATCACTGGGCGCTCAATGGATGGGAAATTCCAAAGAATATTCTTCGCAAAGTGTATTATGAAAATGCAGTTAATATCATTAATAAATAGCCATGAATTATGAGAGTCTATAAAGTCTTATCCTGGTTTTTCATTCCACTCTTATTGGCCTCCTGCTCACAAAAGTCGGAGATCAGGCATGGAAATTTGCGTTTGCGTTGGAACGATAAATTACAAACGCAAGTCATTCTCAACGATGGTAAAGAGGATGTAATCACTCCTGGATGGCAGTCTTCGGAATATCTGGTTGGGAAAGGTTTCCAGGCCACAGAATTTCAGCTAAAAGATATTCAATATCCTGAAGTTAATGGATTGGCTTGGAAGACTGCAGCGATAATCAGGGGTGAGTTTGCACAGAATGAGATTCGTTTAGAGAAAGTGGTTACCTATCAATACACAGATTCTCTGAGCGATTTTCTACTCGTAAAGGTGGCATACATAAATACCGGAGAGAAACCCGTTGAAATAACCCATTGGTATAACCATGCTTATACCCTCCCCGCCGCAGGCGATCACCCGGCCTTTTGGTCATTTCAGGGTAGCAGCGATCCTTCAAGGCATGATTGGATTATGCCCATCGATTCGGCTTTCTATAGAGAAAACTATATGGGTATGAATGCCAGCGACTATGGAGGCGGAATTCCCATGATAGATATTTGGCGAAAAAAGGTGGGTTTGGCCGTAGGGCATGGCTCTACACGTCCTGAAAGCGTAAGCTTGCCCGTAAAAACCGATTCAGCCGTTAATCAAGTTAGTATAAATGTATCCGGTAAATTTTCTAAACCCCTTATTCTCAACCATGGGGATACGCTATCCATTATTCCGACGTGGATTTATGTTCATCGGGGCGATTGTTACTCAAGCCTCAGGAATTATGCAAAATATCTTCATCTGCAGGGTATTCAATTCCCTTCTGCCGAGCCTGGGGCTTATGAGCCTGTTTGGTGTGCCTGGGGATATGGTCGTGAGGCTACCCGGGAAGAAATTCTTAATACGCTGCCCAAAGTCAAAGAACTGGGATTTACATGGGTTGATATAGATGATGGATATCAGCAAGCTGAAGGCGACTGGGATGTAAATCCTCGCAAGTATCCACGCGGTGATTCAGATATGCGAAGCCTGGTGGATGAAATACACAAAGCCGGCTTGAAAGCAAAGATTTGGTGGGCACCGTTAGCCGTTGACCCTGGAAGTAAGTTGCTGAAAGATAATCCTGAGATTACCCTTGTAAATGAAGAGGGAAAATATCAAAATATCAGTTGGTGGGACAGCTATTACATGTCACCTACTCATCCGCTGACCCGGAATCATACGATGCAGGTATTGAATAAGTTTCTCTCTACCTGGGATTATGATGGATTAAAAGTAGATGGCCAGCATATCAACTGTATTCCTCCGGATTACAATGCTACAGCGGGGTATAAAACGCCAGATGAAGCACCCTACAAGCTGCCAGATTTTTTCAAATTAGTATGGGAAACCGCCCGAAAGATAAAGCCACATGCTGTTGTGCAGTTATGTCCTTGTGGTTGCGTAATGTCGGCTTTCCATTTGCCTTATATGAATCAAGCAGTGGCCTCTGATCCCCTAAGTAGCTGGCAGATCCGTTCAAAGGCTTTTGTTTATAAGGCCATGGCCCCCCATTTGGCCTATTATGGCGACCATGTAGAACTCAGCACCGGAGGCCTTGATTTTGCCAGTCAAATTGGGGTTGGTGGGGTACCGGGTTCAAAGTTTACCTGGCCCGCTGACCACCCTGGTAGCCAAGAATCATTCCTGCTGACCCCGGAAAAAGAAGAACTGATGAAAAAATGGATTTCAATTTACAGGCAGAAAATGCTGTCGAAAGGGGAATATTTAGGAGGTCTTTACGATATTGGTTACGATCGTCCCGAAGCACACGTTATTCGAAAAGCCGATACTTTGTACTATGCTTTTTATGCTCCCTCATTCGAAGGAGCCTTAACCTTTAAGGGCCTTGCAAAAGAGAAAAAGTATAAAGTATATGACTATACCAGGAGCTTGACCCTTGGCATGGTGAGTGGGGAACTTCCAACCATGAATATAACTTTTGAAAATCATTTACTGGTCGAACTTACTCCCATATTAAACCCCTGATTAGTTTCATAAGCTTTGAATAAATTTACGAAAGCTTAAATTATTTTATAAAAAATTTGCAAAAACTTATCTTTTTGTTTAATTTTGTGACATGTAGTTTGAGAAATTACTTTAACCAAAAACCAGCATAACTATGGAAAAACTCTTGCAAAAAAGACCATTCTCAAAATTGGGAATCTATATGCTTGCTATGTTTTGGCTTTTAGGCGCTCCTTTTGTGAATGGTCAGGTGATAGTTACAGGAAAGGTAACCGGAGCTGATACCCGAATGGGTATTCCCGGAGTAAATGTAATTGTAAAAGGGAAAGCCCGAGGGATAGTAACTGATGTAAATGGAAACTACAAACTGGAGCTTCAATCGGGAGAAGAGGTACTCGTTTTTTCTTTCGTAGGGTATAAGCGACAGGAGGTAGCTGTAGCCGGTCGTCAAATAATTAATGTTGAATTGGAGCCGGAGATTACAGCTTTAAAAGAAATAGTGGTAATGGGTTACAGCGACAAGAAAAAAACGGAGATTGCCAGTGCTGTTTCTGTTGTTGGTGAAAACAAGTTGCGTGATGTAGTAAGCCCCACCCTTGGAAGCATGTTGCAGGGAAAAGTGAGCGGTGTGCAGGTAGTCAATAGTTCAGGATCGCCGGGAAGTTCAGCGGAAATCAGGATAAGGGGTACCAGTACACTGAACGGCAATTCAGAACCTCTTTATGTGGTAGATGGTGTCATTTCAGGAAACGGTGACCCCGGAATAGATCCGGCAATGATAGAAAATATTACAATCTTAAAAGATGCTGGAGCCACAGGTCTTTATGGTTCCCGTGCCAATGGAGGTGTTATAATCATTACCACAAAAAAGGGGGGTACACATCCTTTGATTGAGTTTTCGGCTACAACCAGCCTGCTTACACCTGATTTTGGGAAAGTGAAAATGATGAACGGAGCCGAATATTACGATGCTCTTCGGGGATTATTTATCGATAGCACGGGTTATGTTGATAAGGTCAGGTATAATAACAATTATCCCAAGGCACTGCGTAACAGGAATTTTGATTGGGTGAATGAAGTATTCAGTCCTGCTCTGGCCACAAATTACAATCTTTCGGCCAGTGGTGGTACGGAAAAGCTGAAATATTATCTGGGAGGTAGTTACTACGATGAAAAGGGTACTTTCATGAATACATGGTTCCGCAAGTTCAGCTTACGCAGCAACAATAGTTATGCCCTTAGCGATGCTGTTAACCTGCAAGCCAATATCGACCTTTCGCGAAGCACCGGCCGTAGCTACGATTATATGGATATGTATTACTCCTTCTTATCATCTCCCTGGGATAGTGGTTATACCCAGACAGGAGAGCCCAAATATGTAGATCAAAAAACTACGGGCTGGTATTCCCGCGATAAAATCAATCCCATTCATTCCATCAACAATGCTGACTATGGGTATCAATCCACTTCTATAGGGATCAACCTGGGGCTTCAGGCGCGTTTGCTGAGTTGGCTTAATTTTTCTAATACTTTGTCTCTCAATTATTATAATGGGCTTTCTACTTCTGAGGTTAATCCCTCTATCGCAGGCCCTTTGCATAATATCGGAAGCCTTTCGCGACTAGAGAATTTTGGGTATGGATTCTTAAATACATCTTTATTTAAGTTTGAGCACACTTGGGGTGCACATTCTCTAAGTGGATTATTAGGTTCTGAATTTTCGTATAGTTATTACGATTATTGGGGTGCCTCTGCAGAAGGCTTGTTGCCGGGATTCCGCACCTTCAATACCGCTTCACGCAACTTCAAAGTTCAGGGTGCTTATGGTGAAAGCGCACTCGAGTCGTTCCTTAGTCAGGTGAATTACAATTATCTTCAAAAGTATTTCTTAACGGCTTCCTATCGCGTAGATGCCAATTCTAAGTTTGCCCCCGGACATAAAACCGCAACTTTCCCAACCCTGAGTTTTGCATGGCTTCTTAATCAGGAAGAATTCCTGAATGCTTCGAAGGCCATCGACTTATTGAAAGCCCGTATAAGCTATGGATACACCGGAAATGAAGCCATTGACCCGGGAAAATACAATGCGTTGTATGCATTAAACAGTAACTATAATGATCAAACCGGAGCTTATCCTGCACAGTTACCCAATATGTCGCTTACCTGGGAAAAAACCCGGCAAATCAATCTGGGATTTGATTTAAACTTATATAAACGAATTGAAATCTCATTAGACCTTTATTCAAATACCACCAAAGATCTGTTGTATATTGCCCAACAACCTTATTCCATTGGTTATGAGTTTCGCTGGGAAAATGCCGGAAAAATTCTCAACAAAGGCATTGAATTCGCCATATCATCCACCAATATTAAAACCCAGAATTTAACCTGGACTACCGATTTCAACATCAGTTACAACAAGAACGAAGTAGCGGATATTGACAGGGCAAAACCTCGCATTGTCAGTGGCATTGAACAGCGATTGGAGAGTGGCTTACCCCTTCATGCATTCTATTTACCTGTTTGGGTAGGGGTAAATCCTGATAATGGCAACCCAATGTGGGAGACTGCCGACGGAAAAACAACGAGCAGATATGCTAATGCAGTAGTTAAATATGCTGGCTCGGCTATGCCTAAATACTATGGTGGGTTTACGTCCTCACTGCAATATGGTAATCTGAGTTTTTCATTTAACATTTCTTACCTCGGCGGGAATTACGTTTACAACCGTGACCGCTCGCAGTTTGATAGTGATGGTAATGAGCCTAAGATGAATTTTGTGAAACTTTTAGACGATGAATCGCGCTGGGAAAAGCCAGGCGATATTGCCACCCATCCCCGCATGGGCTCAAACTCCTTTTCGTATTATCCCTCTACTCGTTTCCTCGAAAAAGGCGATTATCTGAAACTGAGGAATGTTATGATAAGTTACGATTTACCTAAGCGATGGACAGGAAGTCACATAAAAGGCATTACGATTACGCTGAGTGGCGACAATATTTTTACCCTCACCGGTTATAAAGGCATGGATCCAGAGGCAACCCTTCGCATCACCGATTGGTCTCTCCCCGGAATGAACGACCTGAAATATCCGCTCAATCATCAATATAATCTGAGTATACGTGTTAAAATATAAAGCCTGAAAACAAAAAATACAAGGATATGAAAAAGCTTTTGTTAATACTTAGTATAGGAATGATGCTCTTTGCAGCATGCGAGATGGATTATGATCCCACCGACCAGATTACTCCAGAAAAATTGATTGAAATGCCCGGAGGACTTGCCAGCATTACCAATGGCAATTATGCCATGCTGAAAGATGTGCTCACTTTCAACGGTCAGGAAAATCTTAATTATTCCTATTTGCGTCAGTATTTTTTCCTTACCGAGTTTGCCTCCGACAACGTTGTCTGTGGTCAGGTAACAACAGACCCGTTTTTTCTCAGCTTCTCGCGTCAACATACGCCATCTCAGGAAAATACGGCTTATTTCTGGTATGTTAGTTACAAAATAATATCGGCCACCAACCTGGTTATTAATCGCTACGAACGTGGGGAAATACAAAACCCTTCGGCTTCTGATCTTCAAATGATTGGGGAGAGTTATTTCATGCGCGCATTCGCTCATTTTACGCTAGTTAATCTTTTTGCCAAACCCTATACACTCGACCCTCAGTCGCCGGGTATTATCATACGAAACAGCGACAACGAAAAAAACGAAAAGGCCAGAGCTACTGTTGCTGAAGTTTACGATTTTGTGCTTAACGATTTGAGAAAGGCAGCTGCTCTTATGAAGCCCAGTACTTACAGAGGGCCCGGCTATCCATCCGTTTTTGCTGCTGACGCACTCATGTCAAGAGTATTTCTTTATATGAATGAAAATGACTCGGTTATAAAATACGCTTCCCGAGTGATTGAAAGCGGAAAGTTTGAAATAGAATCTGACTTCCCCAACTACTTTGCTAATGCACCCTCTTCAAAAGAAACCATTTGGTGTATCATACACACCATTGCTGATGATAAGAAAAAATTCGGAAGCATTGCCTCAATGTATTATTCTGATGGTAATTCGGGCTGGGGCGAAGAGTATGCCTCGGATAACCTAAGGATGCTGATGGAACAAAATCCTGAAGATACTCGCAATCAATATATTGTCCCGTTACTGGATAATAATGGAAATGTAATGCGAAAGGCAGGAACGGGGATTAAGATTTATTATGTGACCCGATTCTCGTTTCAGGATGGATCACCAACCCTGAGCAGCCCGGTTATGCTTCGAATTTCTGAAATGTATTTAAACAGAGCAGAAGCATTTGCCAAAAAAGGCAATGTAAATGAAGCACTTGCCGATATCAATGCAATCAGGGAGCGCAGAGGCTTACAAAACAAGTTATATACTTCGGTTCCTTCAGGAAAGTCCTTGCTCGATATTGTGTTGGAAGAGCGTCGAATAGAGCTGGCTTTCGAAGGTCATCGCACATTTGATCTTTTCCGGAACAAACGCAATCTTGTACGTGATTATTGGGGTTACCACTTGATAGGTCTCAAGGAAAGTGATGTAGATTATTCGAAACCCGCTCCGGTAGAAATAATTCCTTACGATGATCCCCGAAATATTTATTATATCCCCGAAAACGAAATTCGATTAAATCCGCTGTGTAGCCAAAATCCATAAAGTCTTATTGTTATTATATGCAAACCCTAACCCTTAAAATCCAATAAATTATGAGAAAAATCAGTGTTTTTACAGTTTTGTTCGCGTTTGTGGCTATGCTAGGCATGGCAACTTTGTTAGCTTCTTGTGGAAAAGATGAACCCAAACCTGCGCCGGAGGCTTCCTTTTCTTTTAAGGCTACTGGTGATGGCCGTACCATTGAATTTACAAATGAATCGACCAATGCCACCAGTTACAATTGGGACTTTGGGGATGGACAAACCTCAACTGAAGTAAATCCGGTGCACACCTATGCCGAATTCAAAGAATATACGGTGACGCTTACCGCAACCGGAGAAGGTGGTACTGATGTTTTCACTTACAAAATTACCATCGTGAAAACGAGTCCTGTTAAACTTGATGATGCTTCTTTCGACGATTGGGCGAATATCGATGTTGCCTTCCAATCTGTTGATAATAATGGTGGTATTCTTAACAAAGCTAAAGTAGACTACGATGCAGAAAACATATATTTCTACTTCGAAGTACAGGGTAATCTCACCGATTCACTTTGGGTGGGTTGTTGGTTCGATTTGGATAACGACAGCCTGACAGGTTTCAAACCCTGGACTCATAAAGCCATCGGCGTCGATCTTTATGTTGAAGGTCAGCTGACAACGGCTGGTGGTGCCTCAATGTTTGAACACAGTGATCCCACCGGTGGACAAGGCTGGGGTTGGAACGATCTGGGGGCCTCCGATTTTGTGCTTTATGGCCATCATACCCAAGACGGTGCGGTTATTAAATTTGAGTTTGCTTTTAAACGCTTGAAACTTAATACCACAACAAAGACATTAGGCAATAAAGTGACTATGGCCATTACCCCTTACGTAAATTGGGAACCTTCCGGCTTCTTCCCTGCCTTAGGAGCTAAAGCTTTTGTTTTGAACATGCAATAGTTCAAATTTTGGTTAGTGCAATGATGGGTTAATCGCAGCAGGCTCTATGTATTCCTGAAATGCAGGAGCCTGCTTTTTCCTTCATTTTCAATGTTAATGCACAAAAACAAGGATATGAAAAAAATATACGTCGCATTCCTCGTAACTTTTGTTCTAGCAGGTATACACCTGCAATCTCAGGTCAATTATATTTTCAAATCTTATTCACCTTTGGATGCCCCTGTGGCTAATCCAGAAAGGGGATTTTTCCATTTCACCTCTGTGAGATCGTCCAAAAGTTACAATCAGTTAGATGCCAGTAAGCTATTAACCTACCGAAATGAAGGAATAACCCTGATTTTTCGAAATTTTATCCTCGACGGTCATGTTGATGAGTATTTACCTGCCTCTTTCCTTAAAGGCATGGAAACCGATTTCAGCCTGCTGAGACAATACGGACTGAAGGCTGTCATTCGTTTTTGTTATACCGAAAAATCTGACCCTCCTTACGGTGATGCTACTTTGGAGTGGATGCTCAAGCATATTCAACAACTTGAGCCCATTTTAAGAAACAACAGTGATGTAATATTTGTGGTGCAAGCGGGTTTTATTGGTGCCTGGGGCGAGTGGTATTATACTGATCATTTTGCCTCGTCTCCCGGAGTTATTTTGCCCCAGCATTGGGAAATGCGCAAACAACTGGTTAATGCTTTGCTTAATGCCCTCCCCGAATACAGGCAGGTAGAACTGCGTACTCCCGTGTATAAATGGAAAATGCTTGATAACGATACTACCCCTGTTAGTGTAGAGATTGCCTATTCCGCCACACCCAAAGCCAGGCTGGGTCATCACAACGATTGTTTCCTGGCCAGCCCTGATGATGTAGGGACATATCAGAATATCCCGGTTGAAAAAAACTACCTTGAAAGAGACTCTCGTTTTACAAGCGTAACAGGAGAAACTTGTGGGGTTTGTTCTCCTTGTTCCGATTGTTCTAATACCCTCGCTGAAATGGCCAGATTCCATTGGTCGGCTATTAATCTCGATTATCATCCTTCAGTAATCAATGGATGGAAAGCACAAGGCTGCTTCCAAACCATAGATAAAAAATTAGGCTATCATTATAGGCTTATAAATTCAGAAATTCAGGAAAAAGCAAGGCCGGGTGGAGCTTTAAACATAAGATTGAAACTTATAAATGAAGGGTTCAGCAATCCGGTAAATCCACACAAGGTTTATATGGTATTAAGAAATAAAAACACAGGGAATATCTATTCGTTGAATGTTCCTGGTGATTTAAGATTATGGCTGCTTAATGATACTATCAGCTTAAACCTGGCGGCTGGACTGCCCTCCCAAATACCAACAGGGGACTATGAAGTCTTACTGAATATGCCTGATTTTGATCTTTCCCTGCGCGAGAATCCGTTGTTTTCGATTCGCATGGCAAATGTAGATACATGGGAAGCTTCCACTGGTTTTAATAATTTATTCACAAGCGTTGATGTTGTCAACGATGCTTCCTTACCGGAATATTACGGTGACCAATTTTTCGCCATGCACACCTTTGAAATTCCTGGTGATCTGAAGTTTAAGACAGATGGTTCGTGCAACGAATGGGAATCCATTGAGCCCATTTTTCAATCCTCCTCATCACACACACAATTCAAAGCTTTTTTCGATAACGATTCCCTTCATATTTATATCAGTTCACCGGAGAATATCAATCAAGTTCAGGTGTTTTTAGATGCCGATAACAATATTGCCACGGGTTACAACTCGTGGCCATGGGCTGTAAATGGCTCAGATTTTTTGTTTGAAAATGGCCTGATGTATGTTCATCAAGGAGCATCGAATGAATGGAATTGGAATTTACTGGGGCCCGCACCCTTCGCCCTTGCGGATACCATTGCTGAAATAGCGTTGCCGGCTTCATGGGTTGGCTTTGAACAAGATAAGGAAATTTCAATAGGGGTGATGCTCAACGGTCAATTGCCTATACCCTTACCTTCAGCTCCATTTTTAAAAATGAAACTGCAACTTAATTCCATCCCCGAGATTCGCTGGGTTGCCGGTCCTTCGCAGATTACCTTGTATTGGCAGGCTAGCCGTATAAATCGTTCTGTTACTGTGGTTGAAAGAGCTGAGGGTGAAGGAGATTTTCAGGTAATTGCCCGTTTGGCATCCGACAAAATGGCTTTCAGCGATAAAAACCTGGATTCTACAAAAGTTTATCGATATTCAGTTTACAGGCTGACAGATGATAATTTTTCTCAAAAGAAATCAACAGCCAGTGTCAGACCCAATCAGCCTGCCGATGAATTTATCGCCATGCGTTGCGATGGCCTGCTTACCGACTGGACTGTGCTGGAACCCCAGGCCACTTCTTTTAATAATGGGACTTCTGCTCTGACAATGGTCAATTTTGGAGATTCACTTTTTATTTCTTTACGCAGCCTCTCATTTCCCCCCCATCTGAAAATTTTCATGGACAGCGATTTGGATGCTTCCACAGGACTAAGCAACCCATATACTCAACAAGCAGGGTGTGACTATCAGATTTCGGGAGATTCTTTACTGAAGGCCGGGGCTGGTGAATGGTCTTTTATAAAAAAAATTATACTTAAGGCCAAAGATGGATTCACAGAACTTTCCATTAACCTGTCTGATATTCAGCTTCTCAGCGTTCCTTCTGTGAAATTCTCCGGCGTATTGAATCATCAACAGCCAATCCCAGAGAATATCGCTTATACTTGGTTTTATAAGTTCATTCAGCCTGGCATTCCTGCTCATTTTGCTGTAAAAAATTCTCAGGCCAATCCTACTTCAAAAATTATCTTAGAGTGGAATACCCGCAACGATGCTGAGGGGTACATTATTGAACGATCCGTTGATGATCTGGAGCATTTTACAAGAATTGCCCGCCTGGCTCCCACCGTCTCATACTATCATGATAATAATGTGGATACACTGCATTATTATTACTATCGCATTTTTGCTTTTAACGGGCAACAACGTTCAGAATATTCGGCAGTGTTGGGGGGGCGTCCGGGCCAGATAGCCGAGGGAGTTGCTGAAAATTGTAAACTGAATGCTATGATTACTATTGCCCCTAATCCTGCTAGGGACAGGATTAGGGTTAATATAAACTGTACTCGCCCTGCAGAAAATGCCAAACTCCAACTTCTCAGTCCCAGTGGGACAATTGTTTACGAAAAGCGGCTGAGCAGACTGGCAGGAGAGACAGATCACCTGCTGTTACTCAATGGAATAAGGAGTGGGGTTTACCTCCTCCGTTTCGAAGCCGACAACTATACCCCGAATACTTTTAAAGTGTTCATTCAGTAATAGCCTCGGGTTTCCTTCTTTTCTTTACAAGATAAAATCCCAGCCAGGCCATGGGTAAATAGGCTATTACTAAGTCTGTTATACTGAACCATAGAGGGGAAGGTAAAATTTTAATGTTTAAAATACCTCCCATCATAAAGAATACTCCTATTAAAAGAGGAGCAATTGGCTTCAGGGGCTTTTTAGCCAAAAGGGCAGTCAATATTGCCCCTGCGAGGGTACCGATAGCATGAGCCAAAAAAGGCATCAGGAAATGTATAGGTTTTAGCAATGGAATAGCTTGCTTTAATCCTTCTTCAGTGGTCATGTCGAGACCTGCAGGCGGGGGGATGATATGCGGGCCGATCCATACCAGGCCCATATTAACAAGGCTTCCTAATATGATGCCGGCTATAACCGCAGCGAAATTGATTAAAAAAGTTTTCATGTCTAGGTTTTTTTTGTTGAGTATTAATTTATAATGATTTCTGAAATTTTATGGAACTCCCATAGATTAAAGTGAGCGAGGTTTAAAAATGGGGCAATATATTTCATGAAATTTATTGGGTTTATCGAAAGTACATATTGGTTCAGATTAAAAATGAGTGACAAACCTAATAAAAAAACGGGGATTTGTCCCCGTTTTCATAAATTTGCGGTTAAATGGATAACGAACAAATTTCACGCATTCTGAAAACCATTGCCGTATTTTTAATAATACTGGCGGTTTTAGTTGTGCTATATTTTGTTATTACATTTATAGCAGGTGTGCCTTCCGAATGGGAGCCAAGAACGCCTGAAATAATTGGGGATTAACTCAGTGTTGATGACCGTGTGGGCCATGAACATGTCCGTGAGCCAGTTCATCAGGGGTGGCATTACGAACATCAAGGATAGTACCGGTGAAGTATAAAGTTTTTCCGGCCAGGGGATGGTTGAAGTCCATTTTGACGGAGTTTTCTCCCACGCGCATCACGCGTCCCTCGTAACGGTTACCCTGTTGGTCCATCATGGGGATAATATTGCCTTCGAAAAGCATTTGTTCTCCTTCAGGACTCTGGCGGAAAATGTTGATGTCAAGGTCAACGATAGATTCAGGATCGAATTCACCGTAACCCTGTTCAGGGGTAAGGGTAAAAGTATACGTGGAACCTTTTTCAAGTCCCATTAAATGTTCTTCAAATGCGGGCAACAGTTGACCATTGCCGTAAATGAATTCAAGGGGATTTTCCTGGTCTGCCACCTGGATGATTTCTCCTTCGGCATTGTCAGCCTTCAAAATGTAGGTAAGGCTTACGACGGTGTCATTTGCAATTTTCATGAGTGAATAAAACTATTTAAAGTGAATAAAAAATGCCGGGCAGCAGGCGTACACCTGCTGACTCGACATATTGAATAACGTTTACTGTGAATATCAAATGTTAGTTTTTTAAGACTTGGGTTACGAGTTCTGCGGCATCTTTGAGCTGAACGGCCGACATTACCCGTAGTCCGCTCTGATTGATGAGTTGTGCTCCTTCTTCGGCATTGGTGCCTTGCAGACGCACGATAATGGGAACGCTAATTTCACCAATATTTTTATAAGCATCAACAATGCCTTGAGCTACGCGGTCGCAGCGGACAATGCCTCCAAAAATATTTACCAGTATGGCTTTTACGTTAGGATCTTTTAGAATAATACGGAAAGCTTGTTCAACCCTGTTGGCATCAGCAGTTCCTCCAACATCCAGAAAGTTAGCAGGTGCTCCACCCGACATTTTAATCATATCCATCGTTGCCATTGCCAGACCAGCGCCGTTGACCATGCAGCCAACGTTACCATCGAGTTTTACATAATTAAGCTTGTAGTTTCCAGCTTCCACTTCTGTGGGATCTTCCTCATCGAGGTCGCGCATCTCTACGATTTCGGGATGGCGGAACAGGGCATTGTTGTCGATCACTACCTTACTGTCGGCGGCGAAGATTTTGCCATCGGCAGCCTTAATTACAGGGTTTATTTCAAACAGGGAAGCATCGCTGGCCATGTAGGCTTTATACAGGGCATCCACAAATTTTACCATGTATTTAAATGAATCACCCGAAAGTCCTAAATTAAAAGCAATTCGCCTGGCCTGGAATGCCTGAAGTCCTACCCGGGGGTCTATTTCTTCTGTAAAAATCTGATCGGGAGTTTCTTCAGCCACCGCTTCTATGTCCATTCCTCCTCTGGGAGAATACATAATCATGTTGCGGCCTTTCTGACGGTTGAGCAACACGCTCATATAAAATTCCAATACAGGCTCGGGACCGGGATAATAGATATTTTGCTCTATCAATACTTTTTTCACAAGCTTGCCTTCAGGAGGTGTCTGCGGAGTGCGTAGCATCATTCCAATAATTTGGCTTGCATACAACTCAACTTCCTCCAGAGTCTTTGCTATTTTAACGCCACCACCTTTGCCACGGCCTCCGGCGTGTATTTGTGCTTTAACAGCCCATTTCTCAGTTCCTGTACGTTCTTTAAGCGTCCGGGCTGCCTCGACGGCTTCTTGTGCATTGTAGGCAACTATACCCTCAGGAACGGATACTCCATACTTGCGCAATATGGATTTTCCCTGAAATTCGTGCAGATTCATAAAATGAACATATCTTTGTTTTGAATGGCCAAAGGTAGCAATTCTTTCCTTATCCAAACGTTTATTCCCTTATGTTAGTTCATCGGGCTTGCCAGTAAATCTAAGATTTCA
>DDBO01000179.1 GCA_002332755.1 Bacteroidales bacterium UBA2030
AATTTCTTTAACCTCCCACTCTCCACTATCCTTAAACTCCGGGAACCTCAGTTTGGGTACCAGTTTATTTTCTTTGCTCTTGGTCATACGCTTTCAATCCTGAAATTTCTCGTCCTTCGGCTTTCTTTTTTAAAATGGGTATTAATTCTCCCATCAATGCTGATTCCCGTAGGGTGCGTTCTTTCCAGCCCAGGTCTAAGGGTGCAAGCAGTTCATTGAGTTTTTCGGCATCAAATATCATCCGGCTAATAATGGTATCGGTAAATTGCTGCAAGGCTTCCTCTTCTATGCCGATGTGAAGGGCTATTTCTGCTATTTTCTTTCTGAACTTTTCTTCCCTGAATCTTTGGTAGCCGTTCTTTATTTCCTGCTCGCTGAGGGGTTTGCCAACTTCAAGGGTGTTGATATAGTCGATAATGTCTTCTTTCTCTTCCATGAGGTTGGCACTGCTGCTCAATACCCCTATCAATTGTTCACGGGTCAATATCTGCTTTTTCGGTGTGCCATGGGTGTATCTGGAAATAAGTTTCATAATGTAGTCGTAATCCACTACAGCAGAAGCAAACAATACAAATTCAAAATCCAACTGCCGGATGTTTTCAGGTGTTTGGTCGTTTTCTTTTTGCTGAATTTCTCTCAGTTGTCTGGCAATTTCGAGGTAAGCACTTCGGAACGAACGCAATTGGTCTTCGGGCATCAGGTTTTCAATGAATGCTTTTTGTTCATCGGTCAGGTCGGTGTATTGGTCCAGCTGGGTTTTGAGTCGTTGCACTTCTTTAAAGCGATTGATAAATTCTACCTTGGCCGCATCGCCTCCAATGTTGTAGACTTCCTGGGGCTCGGCCACGAGGTTTTTGTTTTCCATCCACCATTCCATTGCCTTCACTGCTTCCTGGAATTTTTCTATCACTTTCTCGGCAGGTTCCACCAACCAGATTTCTTTGGCTCGTTCGGCCAAAGGTTCACCGCTGAATAAGGCGATGGCTTTGTCTACTTCGGCTTGCTGCTGGCGGAAATCTAAAATATTGCCATAAGGCTTGGTGTCGTTCAAAATGCGGTTGGTTCGGCTGAAGGCTTGAATCAGTCCGTGATATTTTAAGTTCTTGTCGACATACAAGGTATTCAAATATTTGCTGTCAAAGCCCGTGAGCAACATATCCACCACAATGGTCAAATCAATTTTGTTTTCATGTGGATATTCGGCATTACTGAATTGCTGGAATTTGATGCGTTGCTGCACATCCTGGTAATATAAATCAAACTCAGTGATGCGGTGGTTGGTGCCGTATTGCTTGTTGTAATCGCTGATAATGGCTTCCAGTGCTTTTTTCTTCCTCTCGGGGTCCACTTTGTTATCGGCTTTTTCCTGCTCCAGATCTTCCTGCAACTGCTGAACATCTCTGTTGCCTTCGGCTGGTGGAGAAAACACACAGGCGATATTCAGCGGAACAAAGTTTTCGTCTTCTTTTTGCTTGTTCGCCTGAATCTCCCTGAATAGTTCGTAATATTCAATGGCATCATTGATAGAAGCAGTGGCTAACAGGGCATTAAAACGCCTGTTGTTGGTAGCCGCATCGTGTTTTTTGAGAATAGCATTTATCACTGCTTTTTTGTGTTCGGTGCTGCCAATGGTTACATCTTTCTCTGGTTTGAAATAGTCGATATGAAAACGCAACACGTTCTTGTCTTCTATGGCATGCGTGATGGTGTAGCTGTGCAGGCAGTTCTGGAAAATGGAATTTGTGGTTACATAAGAGCCTACCGTGCCGTCAATTTGTTTATAGGTGGCATTATCTTCAAAAATGGGTGTACCGGTAAAACCAAACAGCTGGGCTTTGGGGAAAAATTCTTTGATGGCTTTGTGATTTTCGCCAAACTGTGAGCGGTGGCACTCATCAAAAATGAAAACAATGCGTTTGTCTTTTAGTACCTGTAATCGTTCTTTATAGTTATTTTTGTTGTTGGGGTCTAATGCCAGACCCAGTTTCTGTATGGTGGTTACAATGATTTTATTGGAGTAATCTTCCGAGAGCAAACGCCTTACTAAGGTTTCTGTGTTGGTGTTTTCCTCTACACAACCTTCCTGAAACCTATTGAATTCTTCACGGGTTTGTTTATCCAGGTCTTTTCGGTCGACTACAAACAAACATTTTTCTATATCCGGATTTTCTTTAAGCAGGGTAGATGCTTTGAAAGAGGTGAGGGTTTTTCCGCTTCCTGTGGTGTGCCAGATGTAGCCGTTGCCTTTGTGTTCGTGAATTGCATCTACTATGGCCTTCACGGCATAAATCTGATAGGGTCGCATCACCATCAGTTTTTGTTCGCTGGCTACCAGCACCATGTATTTGCTAATCATTTCGGCCAGGGTGCATTTGCTCAAAAACTTTTCCGCAAAGTCGTCTAAGTGGGTGATTTTCTTATTTTCCTCATTAGCAAATTGGTAAATGGGCAAAAATTGTTCGTCAGCATTAAATTTGAAGTGAGTACTATTGTTGTTGGCAAAATAATACGTGTTTGTGCGGTTACTCACAATGAACATTTGCACGAAGCAAAGCAGGGAATTAGTGTAGCCATTGCCCGCCTCACTTTTGTAGTTTACAATTTGCTGCATGGCTTTTCGTGGGCTCACATCCAGACTTTTCAATTCAATCTGCACAAGGGGAATTCCGTTAATCAGCAAAATCACATCATACCGGTGATGGCTGTAACTGGTGTTGATGCGCAACTGATGGATGACTTCAAATTCGTTTTTGCACCAGTCCCTGAGGTTTACCAACGTGTAATGCAAAGGGGTGCCGTCTTCACGGATAAAGGTGTTGATTTCTCTCAGTCGTTTCGAAGATGCGTATACGTCAGGGCTGATAATTTCCCTCAGAAGCCTGTCAAATTCAGAGTCAGTTAAATGCACACGGTTCAGGGCTTGAAATTTTTCACGGAAATTCTTTTCAAGCGAAGCCTTGTCGCGAATGTCTGCCCTGTAAGTGTATTTAAGGTCAGTCAGTTTGCTGATTAAACTATCTTCTATTTGTGCCTCTTTTATCATACACCAATTATATCGGTCAAATTTACTTTACTTTTTTATCACATTTATATTTGAGCGTAGGCAAAAATTAGCTCATTGGGCTGTGCGGAGGGTTAGCTTGTGTGAGGGGCGATGCCAAATAAGCCAGCTGCGGGCTGGCCAAAATTATTTTTAAAATATGAGGGGTAAAAAGAATGAATCAGCAATACTTATCGGCTCAATGATTGTCTGTTTGAAATAGGGTTGTATATTTTCCAATTTCAAACTTTGTTGTTCATCTCTCTGTTTTCTCTCGATTAATTTTTGCTGTCGTTATACACGTGCTTTCAAAGGATGCTTGAATGGCATTTGAGCGCATTATCAGCAAAAAACTTTAACCGGCGAGCTACACCTAAACCTGAGGCAAAACTGTTATACATAGCATTGTACCTGCCATTACGCCAAACCGCTGTTTGTGAGTAATGCTATTGCCTTACCAGTTTTATTACTTGTCTATGTCGTCCGTCAGTTGCAATGATATAATAAACTCCTGCAGTTGATATATTCAGTTTCTCAATAAAATTCGAACTGGTAAATACCAACTGACCCAATGGGTTGTAAATATTGATAGATACATTATTGTTGGTCAATTTATTAATAATTACATCACCATTGGTAGGATTAGGATAGATATTAATCATTGAATTAAAATTGTTATAATCATCAATCCCAGTGGTATTCAGGCTGTTTCTTTGTGTATAAAAAATGGTATCACCTTTGCCCGAAAGTTTTGAGATATTATATGTTGCACGCATAATACCATCGTTGCCAACTTTAAAGTTATGGAAGGCAACTTCCTCACTTAGGTGATCGGTCAGGTATTCCTGGGCACTGATAATCGGAGTACCCGTATTTTTAATATAAACAGCCTTGAGATCTGCCTGAGGGTTATTGGGAATATTGCCAAAATCTATTTCGTCTTTCCAGGTGCACCAAACGTAGTTATTGGTATAGTCATAAGCAGTTTTTATCAGGTGACTTCTCACATTATCAGTAGATAGCTGCAGAGGTCCGAGCCAGGTATTTCCACCATCCAGCGAATATTTATAAATGATATTTGCATTATAGTCAGGGTAAACATTGTTGTGGTATATGTGATAAAACACGTGGATAACTCCGTTTTTGTCGACCACGGCATTAGGATCCCATTGATCATCGTCACTGTCGTTAGCGCCACTGCCGGCAATTGTAATTACATTATTCCAGGTAGCCCCTCCATCATAGGTGATTCTGGCTTTTACATCCCAATTCCAACCATTGGGATAACCAGCCACAGGGTTTGGAATCGGGTTATTATAACCATTTACATTTTCTCTCCAGGCAATCAGTAGAGTGTCATGAGAAGTCCCTCCAAAATCAGCCACAGGAAAGGCTGCATGATACGTATTACCTTGCGACAGAAGTGTACTTGTGAAGCTGATTCCGCCGTCTGTTGAACGGGCATACCAGCATGTTGACTTTATTCCTGGGCTGTAATTTTTATGATTACCTTGCTGCCACATGAGGTGAATTCTGTTGAGTCTGTCTACGGTTATTTGGGAAAATTGAACAGTATCAGAGGCAGTTTGAGTTTGGGTGTTAAGCGTGTAGGTGTTTACCCAGGAAGTGCCATTATATTTTGCAAAGCCCAGAGAAAAATCTCCTGATTTCCAGGCTATATAAATATTGTCATCCTGATCAATGTCTGCAGTAATTGTTGATAGCCCATTGGCAGCCGAACCGGGGAGAGAACCTGGACTCGTCCAGGTATTACCTCCGTCAGAGGATTGAATCCATTTATTTTGTCCTCCTTGCTTGTAAAAAATAACAACCGTTCCGTCAGATTTTACGACAACACAGTTGGCTTCTGCACCTTTTAGGTTATAAGTGGCAGAAGTGACTGCTGCCTTAGGGTTTTGATACCAGTCTGGATCAATGCCATGAATCGTTGTCTGCGCAATCGACTGATATAGAGATATTACGCCCAGAAGAAGTGTTGCAGTTAATTTCATATCTATTTATCTTTATTTGTCTGATTTGACCACTAATTCATCCCAAAGGTTTAATCAGCATGCATACCAACGGTTTGTTTTTTAGTGTTCTTCGGGCATTTTTCGGAACACAAAATTACTAACCTGCACAGAACCTGAATAGCGATGTATAGAGAAAGCCGAAATGAAGCGTAAAGCTCCAAATTTGCACAGCCTATTCCGATTTTTCGGGGTCAACGCGCTTTACGGGAAAACCGTGTTATGGTATGTTTTTATTCATTAAATTCTTTATCAACTTCTGAGAGCATTTTTTCAAGTTCCTTAAGCTGATTTTCTAAACTGTCAAGAAAAATTTCGGCATCATCATTTCCTAAAAGAGTTTTTTCACTCCACCATTGGTTGAAGCGGTGAATGATATAATCAATCAGTCTGAATGATTCAGATATACCACTAGGTAAATTTTGATTATATCGCTTGTTCAATTCTTCTCGTATTTCTTCAATAGTACTTTTTATTCCAGAGATACCCCACTCACCTTGCAAATTTCTGTAGTCATCTCTGATGCCACGATAAATGAGTTGAAGATTTCTGTCCGCTCCAGCTATCATTTCTTTAAGGGATTTATTTTTGTATTCATCTTTTTTTATTTTTATTTTTTTTGAAATGTTGTCTAAAACTTTTTGTAGAACATTTATAGTAAATTCTGATTGTTTTGTTATGAACGACTTTAAATTAACTTCTACAGTTCTGAGGCTTGGTGTATATCCAGCGTAGGTAAAACTGTCTTTTGACATAGGGCCTTTAGCGATAAAATAGAATTCTGGATTTTTTCTGTTTGTTGGATGTCCTGCAATGTCGTTGCGGACTTCTCTTATATCCTTTATCTCCATACCAAAGGCAAATTCCTCAAAGAAGGCTGCTTGTTTAATATTTTCATCCACAACACATTTATACAAATGATAAAGTCCATCTTGTTGTAGAAAGAGGGCTTGAAAAACCCCATAAATAAGCAACGTGCTTCTTCTTTCTATACCCAATGATTCAGCCCTTTCAAATTCTTCTATTGCTATCTGGCTGTCTTCTATTAAGTCGATTGAAGTAAGTGTTTGGTAATATTTTAACTTGTTTGGGATGTTATAGAAATTATGATACAAAGGATCGTGAATAGCCTTGTCTAATTCATTGCACAAATCTATAATCTTATTCATTTTTTAATTATCATGTCGTTTTTTAAGATGTGTCTTAGCCCCCTAATTC
>DDBO01000094.1 GCA_002332755.1 Bacteroidales bacterium UBA2030
ATTTGTTAATCCCTTTTTTCATAAAAGGGGTAAAGGATCACTCATCAGGAAATACACCCGTATGGATGTATTCCCGTACAACCGTTTTGAGCTTGGTCGGGATAGTACTATTGAAAGCTTCTGTGTAGTAAACAATGGAGCTGGCGATGTCATCATCGGCGACGACTGTCGTGTGGGCATTGGTACTGTTATTATTGGCCCTGTAAAAATGGGACATGGAAGTGGTACAGGCCAGCATGTGTTTATCGGCGGATTTAATCACGGTTATAAAGACGGTACCAAAAATTCCAAATATCAGCCTCTCGACATCAAAGGCGTAGTCATAGAAGATGAAGCACATATCGGAGCCAATTCTGTGGTGCTTGCCGGTGTGACGATTGGAAAACGCACTCAAATTGGCGCAGGTAGCGTCGTAACCAAAAGTATCCCCCCATTTTGCATTGCTGCTGGCAACCCTTGCAGAGTCATTAAAAAATTCAATTGTGAAACCGGAGAATGGGAAAGAGTTGATAAACCCAATCAATAAACTACATCCATGTTGACGCTAAAAATTATTTTCTGGGCATTACTTTTCATTGTATTCTATGCCTACCTGGGTTATGGCATTTTGCTTTTCTTTCTTGTAAAAATCAAGCGGCTTGTAAAAGGGAGACCTCGTCCAGCAGATAACACATATGAACCCGATGTAACCCTGTTCGTGGCTGCTTATAATGAAAAGGATTATGTAGATGCCAAGGTGCAAAACTCCCTCTCCCTCGATTATCCCAAGGATAAAATAAAAATGGTTTGGGTAACCGACGGTTCGGATGACGGCACCCCTGAATTATTGAAAAAATATGAAAATCAGGGAGTAAGGGTATACCATAAACCTGAACGCGGTGGTAAAATTGGTGCTATGAACCGGGGAATGCAATTTGTGGATACACCCATAGTCATTTTCTCGGATGCCAATACCATGTTGGGACCGGAAAGTATCCGAAGAATAGTTAATCTCTTTTCTAGCCCTAAGGTGGGCTGTGTTTCAGGCGAAAAGCGCATTTTCCAGAAAGAAGCTCAATCAGCTGCTACCACTGAGGGCATTTATTGGAAATACGAGTCAAAGCTTAAAAAATGGGATGCCGAGTTGTATTCAGTGGTGGGTGCAGCCGGTGAGCTTTTCGCCATTCGCACCGATTTGTACCAGGAAGTTGAACGCGACACTCTTCTCGATGATTTTATTATTTCACTTCGAATAGCCATGAATGGCTATACTATCCAATACGACCCTGAAGCTTATGCAATTGAGGCTCCATCCGCCAATGTCAAAGAAGAGCTTAAACGCAAAGTGAGAATAGCAGCCGGCGGAATTCAGAGTATAGTCAGGCTTAAACCCCTTCTCAACCCATTAAGGTATGGAATACTCTCCTTCCAGTACATTTCTCACAGGGTGCTTCGCTGGACATTGGCGCCTTTTTCTCTTCCCTTGCTTTTTATCTTAAACCTGATTATCGCCCTCAATTCAGGGTTTGATATGAATAACCTTTATACCTGGCTTTTTCTTGGCCAGATTCTTTTCTATGTAATGGCGCTAACAGGCTGGATTTTAGAAAGTAAGCATTTACGGATAAAAATACTTTTTGTGCCCTATTATTTCCTAATCATGAATTATGCTGTTTTTTTGGGCTTTGCCAGATATCTGAAAAAACAACAATCTGTCAACTGGGAACGCGCCCAAAGGGCGAAAGCCTGAAGGGCCTTTCTTTATTACTAAAAAATGCAGTAGCACCCTGCTATATGTATCGCATACTCACTTTTTTCTCCATTTTTATCGGGATAATCCTTCAAGGGTTTTCGCAAACTTGTGATACTATTTTTAATCCCTCTCCGAAAAGCACTCTGATTATTAAAGCCTCTCAATTGCCCAATATTGGCCCGGGGGCCAACTTATGCCTGAAAAACGGGAAATACTTCAACATTCAATTAGAGGGGTTCAGAGGTAATGAAAACAATCCGATTAACATTCGTCCGTATGGAGGAGAGGTTATAATCGATACTGCCAGTCCTTACGGCATTAAAATCGGAAATTGCCAAAATCTTAAAATAGACGGTCTGGTAGATGGAGAGCGGAAAATCAAAATTCTAAAAACCAAAGGAGTAGGGATTTCCATTGACGACCGGTCTACAGATGTTGAAATTGCCTGGGTAGAAATTGCAAACACGGGATTGTCGGGTATCGTAGCCAAATCTGACCCCGATTGCTCTTTTAATACCACCCGCGATAGCTTTCTTATGAAGAATATCGTGATTAGAGATAACTTTCTGCATGACATAGGTCTCGAAGGGATGTATATTGGAAGCAGCTATTTTGCAGGAAGAACCATTCACTGCGGAGGAAAAGACACGACCGTTTTACCTCATGTGAATGAAAACGTGCAGATTTTCAATAATTTTATTTACAAAACGGGCTACGATGGCATACAGGTTTCAAGTACGGTAAAAAACTGTTTTATCCATGATAACACCATTTGGTATGACAGCCAGCTAAAACAACCCGGACAGATGAGCGGCATTATCATTGGCGCAGGAAATGCGCTCGAATGTTACAATAATACTATCATTCATGGGGCCGGGAATGGTATTGAAATTCACGGACAAGGTGGCAGGGTTTTCAATAATGTAATTATCTGCAACGGAAGAAGCTATCGACCGAATACCCATGGTCCTTATGCCAGACAGGGTATTTTTGTTGGATACAATCTTTACAACCCCGAAAATTTACCCTATCTTTTCTACAACAACACTATCTATAGTCCGAAAAGTGAGGGCATTAAATTTTCAAATACCCACAGCGGCCTGAATGAGTTTGTAAACAACGCCATCATTGACCCGGGTATCTGGAATTATTATGACAGCTTGAACATACCTGTTGAAAGGGCCTACTTAAACATAGATCCGGGTATTCAATTTGTTGTAAAAACCAACTTTTTCACCCGCGACACTTCAGCCCCCGGTTTCGTTAATACAGGCGAGCATAACCTAATGCCCCTTGCCGATAGCCCTTTGGTTGATGCAGGTACAAATCTTCAAAACCAGGGCATTCAATTCGACCGGAATTATGCTTCTCGTCCACTGGGAAAAACCTTCGACATAGGAGCTTATGAATACTTCCCACAGCAAGGCATCGACAAAGAAAACGTTACTGACAGTCAGTTTCTTGTTCTTTATGAAAGTAAGACCAGGCAAATATTCATTCAAGTAAAGTCAGGGGTTTTTATCGCTAATAAGATTGAAATTTTTGATGCAGTTGGTCGTTTGGTTTTTGAGAAAAACATCGGTGCACAAAACACACTTTATTTACTACCTGCCCGAAAATTACCTGATGGCCAGCTATTTTACAGGCTTAAAGGAAACTTTGGAGTTCATAAAGGTCGTGTCGGCATGATCCGCTGAATGACACATTTACCATTTTTTAAAGTTTTTTTTAATGGGAGTATGCATTTAAAAGCAAAATATGTCGTATGTTTGCAACATTAGAAATAAACAATGAAAAAGGAGGAACAATTCACTGAAGAATTGCAAGAGCTGGCTCACTTTGCTCGGGCTATTTCTCACCCTGCCCGCCTGGCCATATTGCAATACCTTGCCCAAACCCATACCTGCATTTCAGGAGATATCAGCGACTCAATTCCTCTCAGCCGAACCACTGTCTCTCAACACCTTAAAGAACTGAAAGAAATTGGACTTATTCATGGAGAGACAGAAGGAGTTCGCATTCACTACTGTCTTTGTGCAGAAAACTTACATAGACTCCTTAATATTTTTAATAGTTTTTTTGAACCAGTTAAAAACGCTTCTGTTGAATGTAAAATTCGTAAACCCTTTAAAACTAAAAACGATGAGAATAACAAGTAACGCCAAAAATTCATTTGAACAAATACTCAAAAGCAACGAAGCCGCTCAGGGCATTCGTATTTTTATCGCCGGTGGATGCTGCACTCCTGCATTCCAGTTCGAATTGGCTCCCAGCCAGGCCACAGATGAAGTGGTGGAAAGTGTAGAAGGAATCAATTTCTATTTTACGGAAGAAGTTAAAGAAATGCTTGATCCTGTGACCTTGGACCATAATGGTTTTGGTTTCCTTATGCTTGGCCTTGCAAAAAATGAATGTGGCTGTCAGCATTAATAAATAGTTGTTGAGAATTTTATAAAATGAAAATCCTTATACTGTGTACGGGCAATAGCTGCCGCAGTCAGATGGCAGAGGGATTCTTACAGTCCTTTAATTCAAAGCTAAAGGTTAAATCAGCGGGCACAGAGCCTGCTGCAGAAGTGCATCCCAAAGCAATCAAAGCCATGGCCGAGGCGGGTATCGATATCAGTTCCCACAAACCCAAACAGGCCGATGAGTTCATCAACGAAGCCTGGGATTATGTGATTACTGTATGCGACCATGCCAATGAAACTTGTCCCACATTTTTAGGAAAAGTAGAACACAGGTTGCATATTGGATTCGAAGACCCAGCGAAAGCTACAGGTACTGAAGAAGAAATCATGGCAGAATTTCGAAGAATCAGGGACGAAATTCGGGAAAAGTTATACCACTTCTATAAACAAACCATTGAACCCCAAATTTCCGGAGAATGAGTCGACAATAACTTCCACACTAACCCCTTAAAAATTATGGGAACTGCAAAAAAACTCTCATTTTTTGACCGCTACCTTACCTTGTGGATTTTTATCACCATGGGTTTAGGTGTGGCTACCGGATTTATTGCACCCGGAATTGCTCAATTCTGGGATTCACTAAGTTCTGGTACTACCAACATTCCTATCGCCATTGGTCTTATTCTTATGATGTTTCCACCATTGGCTAAGGTTAAATACGAAAAGTTGCCTCTGGTATTCAGCAACCTCAAATTATTAAGTTTATCGTTGATACAGAATTGGATTGTTGGCCCTGTAGTCATGTTTCTTCTTGCTGTCGTATTCCTACACAACCATCCGGACCTGATGACAGGGGTGATTTTAGTTGGTTTAGCCAGATGCATCGCCATGGTATTAGTGTGGAACGACCTGGCCAAGGGAGACCCGGAGCTGGCGGCCGGTCTGGTAGCCTTCAATGCTTTGTTTCAGGTTTTTCTTTACTCAGTATATGCCTGGTTATTTATCACCTACCTGCCTCCCCTTTTCGGTTTCAAGGGAACGATCGTACAGGTTTCTATTCAGGAAATAGCTGTCACTGTAATGATTTATCTTGGAATTCCTTTTCTTGCCGGGCTTATTTCAAGCGTTGCTTTGCGTAAGTTCCTGGGAGAAGATGGGTATTACACCCGCTTTATTCCAAAAGTATCGTGGCTCACTCCTATTGCACTTCTTTTTACCATTTTTGTCATGTTCTCGCTAAAGGGTGAAAAAATCGTAGAGCTTCCTATTGATGTGCTAAGGGTTGCCATTCCTTATACATTTTATTTTGCTTTTATGTTTTTCATCACCTTCTTTATGGCCAAAGCCATGGGAGCCGGTTACGAAAAATCTACCACTATGGCCTTTACAGCAGGCAGTAACGATTTTGAACTGGCAATAGCCGTAGCTATCGCTGTTTTCGGTATTACATCGCAGGAAGCTTTTGCCACGGTAATTGGTCCTCTGGTGGAGGTACCTGTGCTTATCATGCTCGTAAATGTAGCCCTGGCATTCAAAAAGAAATTGTTTCCTGAGAAATCTATTTCCTGATTATTAACTTGTTAAGCACATTTAAGGCAGAAGTCATGGAGTTTCTCTATACTTTTGTAGAAAAATTCCATGTCTCTGCCTGTTGTCGTTGCCGATTGCCACATTCCTTACCTGGAATATCTGCGGCTTTTACCCCTGAACTTAATAGCGCTCGAACCATCGGAGATCACAAACGATATCCTGCTCAAAAACGATGCAACGGCCTTATTGATTAGAACCCGTACCAGGGTCGATCACCAACTTCTAAAAGGGACAAAAGTAGAATTTGTGGGCACGGCAACTATTGGCACCGACCATATTGACCAGAAATGGTGCATTTCGCAAGGGATAAAGGTTGCGGCTGCACCAGGATGCAATGCAGGCGGTGTGATGCAATATGTAGCAGCCGCCATTGCTCAATATTGCAAAAAAATGCAAATTGCCCCTGAAGGTCTAACTTTAGGTGTAATTGGGAAGGGTAATACAGGAAGCCTTTCTGATAAAGTCGGGCAGGCTCTTGGCATGCATGTTTTGGTAAATGATCCGCCTCTGGCAGATGCCGGATGTCTGGAAAATCATACTCCTCTTTTGCAATTATTAGCTGAATCAGATATCGTAACCATTCATGTTCCTTATAGTATTGAAGGCCCCTACCCTACAAAATATCTCATCCATAATGGAAACCTTCATTTACTTAAGCCCAGAAGCCTGATTATCAATACTTCACGTGGAGGTGTAGTAGAAGAACAGGCTATCCTGAGGTTTAAGAATATAAATCCAGAATTTAATTACGCCTTAGATGTATGGGAAAATGAGCCTAATCTAAATATCAACTTGCTGAACCAGGCATTTATAGCAACCCCTCACATCGCGGGATATAGTATTGATGGCAAAAGAAATGCCAGTTTAATAATATTCAACGCACTAAAAGAACACTTTGGCTGGGATTTGGTAATAGAACTCCCCGCTGTTGCCCCACCTCCATCCTCCGAAATTAATGCACCCAGTCTTTTAGATGCGATATTACAGGCTTACCCCATTCTAAAAGACGATCAATCCTTGCGTCGGGCGCCTGAGCAATTTGAGAACTTAAGAAGCAGCTATGCTTTTCGACACGAATTCAAACATTTCACACTTTTAGCGCTTGCCGAAAAAGACAAGGAAAGAGCTAAACTCCTTGGATTCAAAATCTTATAGCTTAGTAATCAAGATATTCCTGAAATAGTGCCTGTAGGAAGGCCTTAGCGTGTTTCTCATGTATGAGGTGTTTTCCCGCGGGAATAGTCATACGAAACGGTATTTGCAACTTGTGGTCCCATATGTATTCGCCTTCCGGAATTTTCCGTCCGACTCCGTAATCAAAAGT
>DDBO01000071.1 GCA_002332755.1 Bacteroidales bacterium UBA2030
TTCACCAAGGTATCATACAACACGATTCGTTTTTTAGGTCCAAAGCCTGTAAAATAGGCATTGGCCTTGGTACTTCTTTTCGAACCATCAATTACATAAATATCTTTCAACTTGAAATGTAGCTTTTGGATCAGGTCTCGGATTGCCTGCTTAAGCTCACCCTCTGGTAAGGGAGTTTGACGATTAAAGATAGGAACTATCAGATTGCTGTAAAACAGAGCCATAAATAAGGAAAACAAGGTTATAACCGCCAAAACCAACAACCAAAAATTTTTCCCAAATGCCATATAAATGTGAATAACCAGATATAGTAACGGCCCACCAATCAGGGTGGTTAGCAAAAGACTTTTAAGACGGTCAAGGAAAAAAGTTCGGGGAGTGGTTCGGTTAAAACCAAATCTCTCTTCTATACGAAAAGTATGATACCAGGCAAAAGGCAATTGAAATAATCCTGTGGCAATCAGTATAATGGCAAAAAATATAAGGCTTTGAGCTACTTGATCATCCACCCATTGGTGAACTAAACGATCCAGCCATCCAAAGGCCCCACCCAGCAGTAGTCCAAGCGTAACAATAAGGCTTAGTACTTCTTCCATCCTGGAAGCGCGCAATACAGCTTGATAATAGCTATGTGCCTCATTAAGTCTCTCAGCGCTGTAAACATCTTTGATTGCATCGGGAACCTCAACAGGAAAATGCTTAAGGTTAAGTTCATCCAACAAGGTAGAAAGCAGAAATGAAATAACAATTAATCCAATGATTATCCACTGAAGCATTAAATAATCAATCATATCCGGAAAAATTCATTTATAAAATTCCGTTATACTTACGTATCCCCCACTCTGTGGCAGCTAATAAAAAGATAGCCAACATGAGGGGCCATAAATCGAAAATACTATTAAAACTTTCTTCTTCAGTAACATGCACTGCCGGCGGCGCTATTTGTTTAATTAGTTTAGGGAGATTGTCTATTTCAGTGAGATAAACCATGGTACCCCCCGTGACATCTGACAAACTTTTGAGAAGAAGATGGTCTGCCTGCAAGTTGTTTACCTCTGCCAAGTTTTCTTCTACCACAAACATTCCCTCGTCACTATAATTACGACCTGCATATTGGGTTGAAGCTACCCATTTCCATACCCCCGGGTCGAGTACTCCGGCATCGAGTCCATAGCCGGTCTCACGCCTGCTAAATAAGAAAGGAAATTCATTGCCGCGGCTGTCAGTCAACCGCAAGGATACATCCGGTTCATTCACACTCTCATACGAAGGATTGAATAATTCAGCAACAAAATAAGCATGCTCTCCTTGCTTTAACCGCTGCGGAGCCCTGACCCGAAAATTTCCCTTATCGGCTCCACCTGCCAGGTACAGAATGATAGAAGTTAATAATTCTCTGAATTCCTGGTGGGTTCCTAATTCCTTATATGAAATATTTCGCCACCACCAGATTCCTTCTCCGCAAATAATTCCCTGGCTTTGTCCGGCTATTCTCGTATATGCTACTAACGGATAGGGAGTTTCTACTCCCGAAATCTTTTGATAAAAGAGCACTTCCGTTCCGGGCTGTGCCTCATAAACCCCTTCAGGCCCGGTAAGAGGCGGTAATATTCCCACCTTTTCCTGAAAGAGATTGTTGATTTTGAACAACCCAAAACCAGAGTTAAACACAGGATAAAAACTCGAAGCCTTGCCTGTAAGAGACTTTATCGAGATTCCTGTGTTCAATTTATTAAAACGACTGGCATCTGTGTTGCTCCCCAGAATAAACAACATGGGTCTTTGCTGCTTACGGAAGGACTCAACCAATGTACCAATATCGCTCTTGGCAGTGGGGAGATTGCAGAAAATGACCAGATCAATATCAGCGTTGGTTGCCGCATTCCATTCACCAATGGGCAACCATCTGGCATTAAACATATTACCTTCCTCAAAAATATCACGCAGAGCTCCTACATCGGGATGGGGCCCTTCGCTTAAAATGAGTATTTGGGTTGGCTTTTTTTGGGCATCAACATAAAAATTTGATATGTTGTTTTTTACATTGATTTCTCCGGGCAACCCTTTCACCCTAATAGTATATTTTAATAAACCTTCACGTGGTGCGTTGATTAATGGAGTAAAAGTGAAAGATTGATTGCTGTTGCCTACCGTAAAATCCTGACTCCAGACCACACGGTCTTCAAATAAAACATCAATCTGACTTTTCTTGCCGGACGCACCGGTAGCTTTCAAATTAATTTCAAGGGGAAAATTATTTCCGGCAAAAGTCTGACGGTTATAAAAAATCTGACGCAAAGCTAAATCGAGTTGCGACGATGTGTCGCCCGTGGCTATGGTAAAAATGGGCACGGGAAAAGAACGTGCAACACCGAGAGGATCTTTGCCATAGTTATTGATACCATCTGAAATTAATACCACCCCGGCCAGTTCCCCTGGCAGATATCGCTGACCAATTTTAGACAGAGCATCACCGATGGCAGTTTGAGTTCCCTTAAAGTCTGCCATATCAATATCTTTAAGCAGGGAGGCATCGGAATCAAACTGCCAGTGCACTACCGTATAATCCTTCCCCAAGGAATTACCCATCAGGTTATTTATTTTGATAACCCCTTGGCGAACTTGCGACGAATCTGCTCCCGATACCATAGAAGCAGAATTATCAGACAGCACAACAAGGTAAGGATGCTGTTGTATGGTTTTTATATAATGTAAAAGCGGATCGAAGACCAGGAGAAATATAAGAGTAACGGTTAAAAACCGCAAAAAGAAAAGCCCTCTTTTCCATGATAATGGGAAATCAGCTGTTCGGACATAGAGCAGCCAAGCATAAAGCAGGCCCGCCAAAGGGCAGGCCAGCAAATACCACCATGGATAGTGAGTAAATAGCGACATATAAAAGGTTTACATCACCATGCCACCGCACACATTAATCACCTGACCGGTGATATAAGAAGACAAATCGGAAGCAAGGAATACACAGGCATTGGCAACATCCTCGGGCTGGCCGGCGCGGCGCAGAGGAATTTTTTCTGCCCATTCCTTTTTGACATCTTCGGGTAACTTGGCAGTCATTTCAGTTTCGATAAAACCAGGAGCTACCGCATTGCACCTTACATTGCGTGAACCCAATTCCTGAGCAATAGATTTAGTGAAACCTATCATCCCCGCTTTGGAGGCTGAATAATTGGCCTGTCCTGCATTACCTTTTACCCCTACAACCGATGACATATTGATGATACTGCCTTTACGGTTTTTCAGCATTACTTTTTGTACGGCTTTGGTCAGGTTAAACACCGACTTGAGATTTACTTTAATAACCAAATCCCAGTCAGCTTCAGTCATACGCATCAAAAGATTGTCGCGTGTGATACCTGCGTTATTTACAAGGATATCAATTGTGCCAAAATCGGCAAGTATGTCGTTAACCAATTTTTCGCTGTCTTCAAAGGAACTTGCATCAGAAGCATAACCTTTGGCCTTAATGCCCATTGCCTGCAATTGCTGCTCAAGCTCGTGGGCTTGGTCATCTATACGAATATCACTAAAAGCAATATTTGCCCCTTCAGCTGCAAAACGCAAAGCAATGGCACGTCCAATACCTCTGGCTCCTCCGGTGATAAGGGCGGTTTTACCTTCAAGTAACTTCATTTTCTGTTCAGATTTGTGGTTAGGCTGGCAAAGATAGCAAGTTTTCCACCATGGATGGAATAAATAATCCTGCAACATTCCCTATAGCCTGCTTATTACCTTATAGTTCAATAAACCATTTTACAACTCTACTTGTCCATTTACCAAAACATACTCATTTACTTTGCTTCTTTACCGATTGTTTCTCATTTAGATTATCCTAAGGTAGAATAATCATATAATCTTGAGCAATGTAAAGCAATGTCGAGAAATATTTTATTACGATTGAATTTTACACAGAGAAAAATTAATTTAAATTTGAACCCTCTTCATACGAATAAATTATTCCAAACTAACCATATAAAAGAAATCGATGAGGCTGAGAAACCTTCTGCTAATCATGGGAATCTTGGTGATAGCCCTGTTTGAATCGAAAGGAGAAGGCACCAAGCAAATTATGCCAACGTCAGGTAGCAACGGAGAACTACAACTAATGCCTTCATTCAGTCAATTTGCTTTATTCGATTGTCCAGAAAGCGACCGCCTTTACATACACATTAAAACTGTTGGGGAAAAAATATGTTTTGGATTTGGAGAACGACGGGATAATAATGGGAGTACGATAGCGAATGTTCAATATCGATTACGCAGACCTGACGGAACCATTGTTATGGGGCCCGCATCATTACCTACCTCAGGGGCTGGCTGGATAAATACTTACGACCAGGCAACTATCGGTCCAAACAACCTTTCAGGAAACACGGGAGGTTATACCCCATTGACACATACAGCCACTATGGTTGGGGATTATTATCTTGAGTTTAATTTTGATTACAGTGGCTGGGGAAGTCCTGATAGGTGCAGATTTAGATATTTCGATATTACGGTTGGGAATGCCGCTAACCAGGAAGTAGATGGCAGAGTATGGTCTAAATCATGGCAGTTTACCTCTGGAAATCAAGACAATGAGTTTTTAGGAAAATTATTTGTTTATGCAGATGACGGTATAGTCACTAAAATCGATTTTAATGGCATTAAACCTTATGTTTTTACAGTTCAATGCAATATTAATGGCATAACCAATACAGGGAATTTTGAAGAAGATCGTAAATCAAAAAATGGGACATC
>DDBO01000001.1 GCA_002332755.1 Bacteroidales bacterium UBA2030
GAAGTCTTTACGAATTACGTAAACACCACCATTAATAAATGCAGGGCCTCCTTTCTCACCTTTTTCACGAAAGGCAGTCACACGGCCGGTTTCGTCGAATTCTACGGTTCCATACCTCGATGCGTCTTTCACTTCCCTTACTACAAGAGTCAGGTCGGAATTTTTAATTAGTTGAAAATCATATAATTTGCCTAAATTTACCCTGAACATGGTATCGCCATTCATAACAATGGCCATTTTACCCTCAACCAGATTCATGGCCTGAAGTATTGCGCCACCTGTGCCGAGTGGTTCTTCTTCCTGGCTATATATCAAGTTGATGTATTTATACTTATTGCCGAAGTGAGTTTCAATCGCTTTATGGAGGTGACCGGTTGCCAAAATTACCTTTTTCACTCCGTAAAGTTCGAGATAATCAAGCACATATTCCAGGAAAGGGCGACCGTTGATCGGAGCCATAGCTTTGGGAAGACCAGGAACGGTCTCTGCCAAACGTGTGCCTAATCCTCCTGCCAGTATAACGACTTCTTTTATCATTTTTTTTCAAATAGTTTTGCTTCAATAATTTCACATAAGATGTGTCCAAGCATAATGTGAGCTTCCTGTATGCGTGGAGTATCGTTCGACGGGACATTTAAAAGATATTTAACCTGCTCTTTCAATTTTCCCCCAGTAGCTCCTGTAAAGCCTGCGGTAATCATTTCTTTTTCATGCGCTTTCTCGAAAGCTTTTAAAACATTTACTGAATTGCCTGAAGTAGAAAGACCAATCAGAATATCTCCGGGGTGCCCGTTCGCCTCTATCAAACGTGCAAAGACATCGTCGTACGAATAGTCATTGGCAACGGCCGTTAAAAATGAAGTATTTACATGGAGGGCTTCAGAGGGTAGGGGAGCACGGTCGAAGTAGAATCTTCCTGATAGTTCTGCTGCAAGATGCTGTGCATCAGCTGCACTCCCGCCATTTCCACAAAAGAGAACTTTATTGCCTTTTCTGAAGCACCTGATACATTCCTCTGCCAGAAGATGAAGCGTTTCTATTAGCTTTTCATCTTTCAATATGCGTTGTTTAACCTCCACTGACTCAGTAATTCTTTGCAGGATTAATTCTTTCATTTTCTAAGCATTGGTTTAATCTTGTTCATATGTCCATGTAGTAAGGCCACTGGTTGTAAATTCGTAGTTGACGACAAAGCCGCTAAAATGAGCAAGAGCATCAATCAAATTGTATCTGTTGTTTCCGGGGCAATAGAAAGTCATAAATCCTCCCCCTCCAGCTCCTGAGATTTTACCTCCAATGGCACCATTTTGCAGGGCTATTTCGTAAAGACGGTCGATTTCCGGGTTAGAAATTCCATCAGCGATTTGTTTTTTGTGAAGCCAGCCGAAATTAAGAATTTCACCCATGGCATGCAGTTCTCCTTTAAGCAATGCTTCTTTCATTCTTAGGGCTTGCTCTTTTAGCTGATGGGTGGCTTCAATGCGTTTTTTTTCTTTTTCGGCAATTGCTTTTGCCTGATTTTCTATGATAAGGCTTGAGTTGCGACTTGTTTGGGTATAAAACAACACCAGGTTGTGAGCCAATTCATCCATGTGCCTCTGCTTAATGCGGAGTGGATTTACAATAACTTTTCCATTGGCAGAGAATTCCATAAAATTAAAACCTCCAAAGGTGGCAGCGTACTGGTCTTGTTTTCCTCCGGCCATGCCCATATCAATACGTTCTATTTCGTACGCTAATCGGGCTATGTCGTATTCGCCCAGAGGAAGCGAAAGCATTTCGGCGAAGGCTCCTATAATTGCAACAACCAAAGCTGATGATGTTCCAAGACCACTACCAGGCGGAACATCAACCGAAGTGGTTATTTCTACCGGAAGAAATTTTCCGCCCGTAAATTGCTTGATAATACGATTGTATACACCCGCATGCAGGTCTAATCCAAAGCCGGCTTCATTTATTTCACCCAGAGGAAATTCTTTTTTTATTTTTCGGTCGACGGCGTGGAAAATTACCTTGTTTTCTTTTAATGGCCGGGCTGAGGCCCTGGCATAAAGGTTTATGGTAGCATTGAGGACGGCTCCGCCAAATTCATCGCAATAGGGCGAAACGTCAGTCCCCCCACCAGCCAGGCCAATTCTAAGTGGTGCTTTGCTTCGGTAAATCATCGGATTGTGTGGAGAATAGTAAAATTTGTGTTGAATATCATGACTTTAATTACCTGGTGGAGAAGTTTCAACCAGCCAGGGGAAAAAGCAGGGTAAAAATACTACCTTTTCCCAATTCACTTGCAACACGAATTTCAATCCCTAACAAATCAGCTATATCGTTAGCAATAAGTAATCCAAGCCCTGTACCAGGTTCATTTTCGGTTCCGTAGTCAATTTTATTTTTTCCAGGGATAAATAAATCCTTCAACATATAAGGTTTAAAACCCTTACCTTCATCCAATACTTTAATGGCCAGCCGATGTTCTTGAATTTCGGATTCAATAATAACTTGTTTGTGTCTATAACTAAACTTACAGGAATTCACCAGGATCTCTTTTAACAGATCAATAGAAAAATTGAGATCAGTATATAGTTGTGTTTCTGAATGCATAACATTGTTAATCAAGTGAATTTCTTTCTTTTGGAAATAGGGAAGGGTTAAACTCAGAACATTATTTAAAATTTCCTGAACGGTAGTTGCCCGAAAATTTGGTTTATGTCGCCCAGCACGTAGTTCAGCCCAGCGTTTCAGATTTTCAAGCATTTTTAAATGTATTTCTGCCAGTTCTCGCAAATCAACCAGCAGCTGTGCTACCATATTGTAATTGCCATCATTTAGCTCATTTTGAGCCAGATCGAGTAAGGAGATGAAAGAGGCCACCGGGCTTCGTAAATCATGATTAAATATGGAAAAGAGATGATTCTGGGTTTGTTTATATTTTTTCAATAATCCTAATAAATCATCTTCTCTCTCCATGCTTTGTGAGCCAGGTTCAGGCAATAGAGTGAACCATCGCGTTAGCCTTCCCAATAACTGATTTTCTACATTAAAGGCATGCGAAGTATTTGCAAATTGTATGATTATCAACTCAACTGGCAATGAGGCTTCGAGTCGAATGGGTAGAGTATTTCCCGGTAGGAGAAAAGCCCATGCGAAAGTTTGGTTTACAGTTATTTCTGATATTCTTTCAGTTCCTTTGTAAACAATTGTTTTTCCTTTTAAGGCAAAAACATAAAATCTTGCATCAGGCTCAAAAGTTTTGATGATAGCAGCAGAATGAGAGGATAAAAGTTCAGAATAGGGCTCCAGTTCAGGCCAAAGATCTTCGCAGGCCTGTTTTAAGAATGTGTGCCTCGAAAAAGCAGATATAATTCCGGAATCATCTATCGAGCCTTCCACAGGTTTTAATTTATCGGTACATTTAACAACATTGCAATTTTATCTAATAAAATTTCCCTTTTAAAGGGTTTGCTGATATAGTCGTTGCATCCTGCAGCGAGGGCCTTTTCACGGTCGTGTTCAAATGCATATGCTGTTTGAGCGAGAACGGGCATTGAGGGACATATTTGCCGGATTTTTCGGGTAGCCTCAAGCCCATCCATAATGGGCATACGCAGGTCCATAACCACTAAATCTATATTTTCTTTATTGTTTTCAACAGCCTTAACGGCCTCTTTACCGTTGATGGCAAAAATCAGGTTGGCTTCAGTGCCCAGGAGCATTGCCTCAATAAGGGTTCTGTTGCTTTCATCATCCTCGGCAATTAGGATGGTTTTTTCTGGAAATTTGTATTTCATCTCTCCGTTGAATTTATCGATGTTTGTTGCAGTTGCTTTTGGAATGTCTTTGTATGGTATCAGAACGAAAAATGTGCTTCCCTTACCCAATTCTGATTCCAGCCAGATTTTCCCTCCCATTTGCTCTACTATTGTTTTCACAATAGAAAGACCTAATCCTGTCCCGCTTCGGCTTTGGGTCTGATATTTTTCTATCTGATAAAACCGTTCAAATATAAGTTCTTTTTCATTATCAGGAATACCCAATCCTGTATCACTCACATAAAAGGTAAATCCCTGAATTCCGGAGGAACAGCCGAAAGTAACGGAACCCTTATAGGTATATTTGATGGCATTGCTTAGTAGGTTGGTGAGAATTTGCCTTATCCGGTTGCGGTCTCCAAAGATTTGAGCGGGTGCATCCTTTGGACAGTTTTGAAGTTTTAATTCTAATCCCTTCTCTGTGGCTTTGGGATAAAAATTATCGAACAATTCAGCTAATAATTCGGAAACTGTAAAATAGGTTTCATTCATAGAAAGGATGCCAGCCTCAATTTTCGAAAGGTCGATAATATCTGTAATAATTTCAAGCAACTGGTCAGCGTTGATAAGGATTAATTTAATAAATCGAATTTTTTCCGATTCCTTATACTCATTTTTTAACAAAAGGTCAGCAAATCCTATTATACCATTGAGAGGGGTTCTGAGTTCATGGCTCATATTGGCAAGAAACGCTGATTTGAGCTTATCGCTTGTTTCAGCTTTTTGAAGTGCCTCTTGTAGTTCTTCATTTAGCTTTTTGATTTTCTCTACACTTTCAGCAAGTTCTTCATTCAGGGTAGTAAGTTCCTCATTCTGGGCAAGCAGCTGACTACGGGCTTCTTCCAATTGCATGAGGCTTTCCTTGAGGCTTGTTATATCAAAAGCTGTCCCCAATCCGGCTGGTCCTCCCATGAAGTTTACAATGCTTCCTGAAAAACTTACCCATCGTATCTCACCCTGTTTTGTGATAATCTTGAATTCATAGCGTTTGGGTATCAGCTCACCCTGCTGTCTTTTCAATCCTCTTTCTTTAACCAACTCCCTGTGCTCTGGATGAACAATGTCGAAAAACCTCAACTTAAGTAATTCTTCCGGAGAATAACCAGTAACCACCTCACTATAAGGACTAGCCCATACGAAATATTCTCCTTTGTATATAAAGATAGAAGCATTGGCTGTTTCAGCTACCGTTCGAAATTTGTTTTCACTTTCTTCCAGAGCTTTACGTGTTTCAACTTCGGTGGTAATATCCCTGCCCACCCCGATGATTTCAGTAACCATGCCGAATTCATCGAGCACAGCTTTATCAGCCCACCCCAGCCATCTCCAACCTTTTACCGTCAGCGCTCTCTGTTCCAGATAGCATTCATAAGGTGGGTAATACAAACTTTTCATCGCTTCAAGGGTAGAGGCCCTATCCTGTTCATGCACGAGGGGCAAAAAGGTCTGCCCGAGTAATTCTTCCTCAGATTTTCCAAACATTTTGCAATAAGAAGGGCTAACGTAAAGAAACCGCCCCATTTTATCGACTTTTACAACCAGGTCGGTTTGATTTTCAACCAAAATACGGTACTTTTCCTCTCTTTCTTTAAGCAAGGTGTTGGTATATGTTAATTCCTTCAGGCTACCTAAGATTCTTCCTATAAGGATAGTCGCCAGAGGATAAGCCACAAGCACTGAGGTAGCAATAGTTTGCAGAGTTTCTTTTCTGTAGGTATTAGGTAATAAAACGACCAAAGCCAGCATTACTATATGCGTAATTAAACCAAGTGCTAGCAGGGTTTTGTTTGTTAGCTTGTGAATCTGATTCTTATACTTTAAATGAAAGAAGATGCCTATGAGGGCAGATGAAAAAGCGACTGAGGCCCCCATCCATTGCCCTACACCACCAATAAAGAACCTTACAATTATGGTCATTATAGCAGCAATTCCGGCACCAACTGGTCCATAAAATAATCCACTGATGCTTAATACAATACTTCTCCCGTCAAAAATCAATCCTTCTTCAATTACAAAAGGATTGAGCATACCTAAAATGGCTGTAGCTCCAAAAAGTAAGCCCTGCAAGATATCTCTCGATAACCTGGTTATTACTCCCCAACGATCAATGTATCCGGCCACCGTGCACAGTGCGACCAGAAATGAAAGGTTGAAAAGTAAATCAAGGATTATCATCCTTTACCTTGGAATAGTTTCCTGTAAAGGTAATAAAAAAAATCTAAAATATTATGAAATATTTATCTGAGCATAAAATTAATTACGGATTAAAGTTTCAAAGGATTCAACCATGCGGCTCCAGCTATACTGCTGCTTGAGTTGCCGAAGGTTATTCATATATTCTTCGCGACGGTTAACATCTATAAATTCCATCATAGCCACCGCTATCGAATCAGCAGAGGGTTTTGTCACCCTACCGGCAATTCCATCAGGAATTTGCTCTGCCAAACCTCCAACATCAGTCAAAACAATGGGCTTCTCAAAATAGACAGCTATCTGACTAACCCCACTTTGTGTAGCCGACTTGTAAGGCTGTACCACCAAGTCAGTAGCGGAAAAATACAAATTAACCTCATTGTCAGCAATGAAGCGGTCGTACAAAAGTATTCTGTCTTTAAAAGGATGACTTTCAATAATTTTTAGATAGGGTTCAGGATTAGTGTAAAATTCTCCAGCAATAAGCAATTTTACTTTTTTATCTGCAAAACCCTGATGTGCAAATGCATGAAGAAGTAAGTCGAGGCCTTTGTATTCGCGTATGAATCCGAAGAAAAGGAGATAAGTCCATTCGGGGTCAAGCCCAAGTAAGTGACATGCTTTTTCTTTACTTAAGATTTGACCATAATTATCGTAGAGCGGATGAGGACAATAATTGCGGGGCTTTTTCTGATCAAACTGTTCGAGGTCTTTCATCACCTCTTTCGACATAGTTACAAAAGCATCGCAGCTTCCTGTAAAATATCTACCCAAAGGGGTGTCAAACCAATGCCGCTCATGAGGCAATATATTATCAATAATAGGAATTACCCGGGTATGTCTGTTAGTACGGGCAATTCGTGCTATAGTTCCCAACGAAGGGGCCATAAAAGGAATCCAGTACCTTAATATAAGCAAATCAGGCTTCAGTTGCCTGAGTTTTAGCCCCACCCTAATCCAATTCATTGGATTTACTGAATTTATAACACTTTCTATGACCAGATCTTGTGGAGCTGGGGATGAAGAAAATTGCGTTTTGCCTGGAAAAAGAAAAGATGGATATTGCAAACTAAAACTCCAAAGCCTGATGTCGTGCCCCTGAGATTTAAATTCACGAGCTAACCTTTCGTTGAAAGCAGCGAGCCCTCCGCGCAATGGATGTGCAGGCCCGGCAAGAATCACTTGCATACCTTAATTTTTATTCTTTTCGTTAAAACCAGTTTTTTGAGCAATAAGATACTGATTGCGATCGTGGGCCGAACGCGAGATCATTTCTCCTAAAAA
>DDBO01000078.1 GCA_002332755.1 Bacteroidales bacterium UBA2030
CTAATGCAATAGTTATTACCCACCCTTTTTTATGAGTGCAGGAAGAAAAAGATATCATTCTGGAATTCAGTTAATAATGTATTTAAACAATACCTCAAATATTCTGCCTCTTTGGAGAGGCTTTTCAAGAAAATCAGTACAACCCGCTGCAAAAGTCTCGCGACGCGTAAATTCAAATCCAAAAGCCGTTTGGGCGATAATTGGAATCTCAGGACAAATTTTACGTATCCTTTGGGTAGCCTCCAAACCCGACATATTCGGCATTTTTAAATCCATAAAAATTAGATCGGCGGCTTTGCAGTCTTTTGTGCAAATATCCACTGCCTCTTTTCCATCCTTTGCCCAGATGAGGCGGGCATTGGTTCTTTTCAGAATAGCCTCGAATAAAAGAAAATTCACATCCAGGTCATCCGCTATTAAGATAGTTTTGCCGCTCAAATCTGGACATTCTGACCGCATTGAATTATCGCTCATGTACATGGCTAATGGGTATTTCAAGTTTAAAAACAGAGCCTTCACCAAAAACTGAAGTGCATTGCAATTTTCCACCTATCAAACGAGCATAGTGATTTGCTATAAATAATCCCAGGCCAGCCCCTCTGGTCTGAGTATCTTGCAAATCCTTGCTTGTATGAAACTTGTCAAAGATATGAATTAATTCTTTTTCTGAAATACCAGGCCCGGAGTCGCTTACTTCTATTGCAACGCTGTCTTCTTTTGCATATATCTTCAAGCTGACCTCTCCCGACTCTGTAAATCGAAAAGCATTTTCAAGGATATTATCCATGATCTTCGTGACAAGCACCGGGTCGGTTACAATTTTTAGATTGCTTTGCGGTTCCGTAGCATCCTCAAAGATAAACGATAGATGAGGATAGAACGCTGAGAGGTGTTTTCCTTCAAAGTAGATTTCACGAACAAGTTCACTAAGATTCAATAATCTGGGTATGAAGCGAGCAGAACCACTTTCGATGATGGCAACATCCAGCACCTTGTCCATAAACGATTTGAGTTCCTCGCTATTTTTCAGGATGTAATGCAGGTATGTTTTATGAACCTCACTTAGGGAATTGGTTTCCATGAGTATATCAGCAAAACCCATAATGCCATTAAGTGGTGTTCTAACTTCATGCGAAACATTTTGTAGGAAAATGGTTTTCAACCGGTCGCTTTCTTCCGCTTTCTTTAAGGCTTCATTTAATTCATTCATTTTCTGGCTCAGGCGGCGATTGTATAGATTTACAATAATCCAAATAAAAAGACCGGACACAATTACATAAAACCACCCTTTGTAGGTTTGCCACTGTGTAAGCTGCTGAGGTGACGAAGTTAAAAACATGAGTATTCGGTCGCTAAGTAAAATCCACAAGCCACCAGCGGCAAGATAATAAATGAGCAGTCGATTTTCGAATCGACCCCAAAACCTCAGCCCTATCGACTTTGCCGATAATTTCATTTTTTACTGGAAAGGTAAAAATTAAGCATTTCAACTAAGGCAGGAATACGAATGGGTTTTGCAATAAAATCGGTACAACCCGAAGATAGAATTTCATCTCTATCATGTATCATTGCATAGGCTGTTTGAGCAATGATTACAATTTCCTTGTTAATTTGCCTGATTAACTTGGTTGCCTCCAGTCCATTGAGGCCGGGCATATGAATATCCATCAATATCAAATCCACCTGGGGATTTTCTTTCAAAAGCAGCATTACCTCCTCTCCATTTTCTGCTCTTAAAACATGGGCCCCATGCTTTTTGATTACGGTTTCGAGCAGCAGAAAATTGCTGTCGACATCTTCCGCTACCAATATTGTTTTACCCCTCCAGTCTGTCTCGCCCTTCAACAGAGAGGAGCCAAGGTTTTGCCATTTTGCACCCACTTTTCGCGTTGGAGCTGGAATCTTAACAAAGACCCGTGTGCCTTTGCCTGGTTCCGAAAGCACTTCAATAGTACCCGAAACCCTATCTAATAAATCTTTTACGATTGATAGTCCTATCCCCGCCCCTCCAAATGTACGAGTCATGCCTTCCTCACCCTGTCTAAAATAGGAGAATATATACTTCAGTTCCATTTCCGATATCCCTTTCCCACTATCTTCCACTGTAAGGTTAATACTATTGTCTTCAAGGAACAATGAAACACTGATTCGACCTTCTTGGGTAAATTTAATAGCATTAGAAAGCAGGCAATGAACGGTACGCAAAATAATTTCTGCGTCAGTGTATGCCTCTATGTCTTCGGAAGGAGCTACTGAAGAAATCCATTCTATTTTCTCCGATTTTTCCTTAGGTATGAGTCCATAAAACTCCTCCAGTTTATCTTGCACGATTTGAGCCGGCAATATCCACTTTTTGTTTACTACATAAATTCCTGAGCGCAGTTTTGAGAGTAGGATTAGATTATCCCACATATCCAGCAAGGTTCGGGCACTTTGGTGTATCTCCTGAACCATCATTTCCCGTTCTTCTTCAAGCAACTGGTTGCTAAATATCAACTCCACACCATTAAGGATGGCATTGAGAGGGGTTCTTATTTCATGACTCATTACAGCGAGGAAGTTCGATTTTAACCTTTCACTTTCCATGGCTTTATCCCGGGCTTCTTTGAGGCTGGCTATCATTTGATTGCGCTCGGTGAGATCCTGAATGATACCCAGGGTACCTAAAAACTCTCCCTGAGAATTAAAATATGGGCAAGCCGAAACCTGCACCTCGATTGGGGTTTTATCCTTTTTAAGAAGAGTGACTGTATAGGTCTCCGACTTACCCTCTTTTCGGTTCAGGGTAAGATAAGGGATTCGCTTGAATTCCTCGGGCGACATTAGTTCTTTCAGGTTTTTGCCAATAAGGTCTTTTGAAGCAAAGCCCAGCATATCACACAAAGCCGGATTTACAAATACAAAGTTCTCTTCAACATCAACCAGCCCTACACCTAAAGGTATATTCTCCGCCATTGCTTTTACTTTCAACTCACTGGTTTCTTGATTTTCTTTCAGATCACTGATCCTCTTCTCAAGATTAATGTTCAATTGACGGCTCTCTCTTAATGCTTCTCTAAATCGCTTTTTCATGCGACCATGTTTTATTATCAGCCATAAAAGCACAGCTGACCACAGGGTAATCAAGAGTAAAGCAATTGTCCAGAACCAGGGATTTTTAAAAATAGTCTTCCGGTTAGTAGTTGCAAAATTTCTCTCAGCCTCCAGATGGCTGAATAGCACTCTTGCCTGATTGCGGGTATGCACATTTCTGAGGCTGTCGAGTATATAATTGCGCTTTTGATAGGTAAAAAATAATGAATCGCGTTTACCTGTCTTAAAGTAATATTCAGCAAGCCTGTCGTAAATAATTGTCAAAGTCCAAATATTCCCGGATTCAATGGCTATTCGATGGGCGCGTTGGAGGTATTTTAAAGCTTCCTTGTATTTGCCCAGTCGTATCATGTTTCCTGCAAGGTTGTTCAGAGAACTGGCAATGGGATAGGATTCACCTGACAACTCCCTGTAATATAGTGCTTTTTTATTGTATTCCAGAGTTTTATCTAAATCTCCCTTAAGATCGTAAATGTGTGCCAGACGAGTATAAAGATGACCCAGGTAATAATTTGCAGCACTCTCTTGAGCAGGAATTATGTCTTTTTCAATAAATCTTTTTGCCTCCTCAATTTTATTGAAGTCAAGTAAAACTATCTGCATTATATAGTTTACTGCAAAGGCGTTTTTCAGGTCGCGGATATTTTCCAGACTGTCGGATAGCCTCTGGAGTACTGACAGAGCCTTATCAGCGGAGTCAGAACGTGCGAGCGATTGTGCATATTTGGAATAAGCCTTAATTCTAATTTCAGGATTTTGTGCAATACGTAAGGCTAATAAAGCATACTTATTCATCAACTCATAATCTCTCAGTTCTTCAAAAAGCAGAGCAATCCTGATATATGTTTTTGCCTGACCATCGGCATCGTATACCATTTCGAAGTGGTTAAGCGCACGGGCATAATGCTCTGCTGCCACTGAATAATTAGTCATCGTGTGCATGCAGATTCCGGAAATCAAGTATGCATTTGCAATATCAGCCGGAGTTCCGTGAGAGGCCAGCCATTCAAGGGATTTGACACTATAATCAAGCGCCTGGTTAATATTGCCTGTTCTCAGAAATAAACGGGCTGCAGTTAGCCTTGCCTGGGCCAGCCATTGGGCATTACCCATATCCCTGGCTGTTTCCTCCATCATTAAGGCATATTTTAGCGCTGTGGCATCATCAGTAAATTCAAAGAGTGCAACCAATTGCTGACACACATCATACTTTTCTTTTCCCTGCGTCTTCGAAAGCTGTATAAGTAAATTGTTGACATCCTCAGCCTTGACACTTGAAAAAGTGAGTACCAATCCCAATAATCCTATTCTAAAAAAATAAAAACACCTCAACATGCAGGTTTCTAAATTGATTCTCAAAGATAAGCAAGATTCGCCAAATTATCTTGAAAAGCAAATATTAAAATGGCATTCTTCAAAAATTTTACTTTTGCTGTTTAATAATTAATCACAACAGCTATGACGCTTATTCGTTCCATATCAGGTATCAGGGGTACAATAGGAGGTGCTCCGGGCGATGGTCTTACCCCCATGGATGCCGTGAAATATACTGCTGCTTTTTGCTGGTTTATCCAAGAAAAATCAGGAAATCGTAATCCTCATATTGTGTTAGGCAGAGATGCACGCATCTCGGGGCCTGCATTGTCGGACCTTGTACGTTCCACCTTGCAGTTTTTGGGCTCCCGGGTTACCGATATTGGCCTAACTACAACCCCTACTACCGAGATGGCAGTTATTGCACTGAATGCCGATGGGGGTATCATTCTTACTGCGAGCCACAATCCCAGGGAATGGAACGCGCTGAAGCTTCTCAACGCAAAAGGAGGATTTTTGTCGGCCGAAGATGGGGCACAGGTTTTATCTATAGCCGAAAAAGAATCTTACAGATTTGCCGCTATTGATAACATAGGAAAATGCGAGACCCGCACCGACATGCTTGAATATCATATTCAAAAAATCTTAGAGCTAAAGCTGGTGGACAAGGAAGCCATCACCCGTCGGAAATTCAGGGTAGTGGTGGATGCCGTAAATTCCTCGGGAGGCATAGCCATTCCACAACTTCTTAAAGCACTGGGCGTTAACGATATTATTTGCCTCAACTGTGAGCCCACAGGGCATTTTGCCCATAACCCCGAACCATTGCCCCAGCACCTTACGGAAATTTCCGAACTCATCCGCTCTCAGGGCGCTGATCTCGGCATAGTCGTTGATCCTGACGTTGACCGGTTAGCCCTGGTATGCGAAGACGGGAACATGTTTGGAGAAGAGTATACGCTGGTAGCTGTGGCCGATTATGTTCTCCGTCATAAGGGAGGTCCTACCGTATCCAACTTATCATCCACCCGTGCCCTCAGGGTAATCACTGAAAAGGCAGGCTATATATACCAATCAGCTGCTGTGGGTGAGGTAAACGTTGTTGAAAAAATGAAAGAGATCCAGGCAGTCGTTGGCGGCGAAGGCAATGGGGGTGTTATTTTTCCTGAACTTCACTATGGCCGCGATGCACTGGTTGGCATCGCACTGTTTTTGAGTCACCTGGCTCAGTCTGGACTTAAAACCTCAGAGCTCAGAAAAACCTACCCCAATTATTCCATTTCGAAAAATAAAATAGACCTGAAGCCCGGCACCGACATTAACCCCTTGTTTGAAGAAATGACACGACGCTATAAGCACCTGCCCCACAGCACCATTGACGGACTAAAAATTGAATTTGACGACGAGTGGGTACATCTGCGGCCCTCCAACACCGAACCCATCATTAGGGTTTATGCTGAAAGCACAACTGAAGACAAGGCTCAGGCGCTGGCTTCGAAAATTATTGACGAGATTTATTCCCTAACTCGTAATCATTAAGTTGAAAATATTTTTTACCTACCTTAGCCACAAACTCATTGTAATGCCCCGCAAGAAGCAGAAAAAACGCAAACAGGTCAGATTTAGGAAAGTAACCTTTAAGCTGACCTCCCAGCAAATGAAATCACTGGAAAATTTTTGCATTCGAAGGGGAACCACCCCTATCAAATTTATCAAAAAGAATCTTGAACCCTTTCTTACCCAATATCGCGACGTGAAGCCGGTTCCACCGCCCAATCACCGCCAACTTACCATTTTCGATCAGTTGCTTGAAGCAGGCGAGCCCACTGTTAAATACCATTAAGTGAAGCTTCGTAAGGCTGCCTGTTAATAATGCTCCGGCCCAGAGTTATTTCATCTGTATATTCAAGCTCATCGCCGATAGCTATGCCTCGGGCTATGGTTGAAAATTTAATGCCGAAAGGTTTTAGCTTTTTATAAATGTAGAATACTGTTGTATCACCTTCCATATTGGCAGGCAAAGCAAACACAATTTCGCTGATATTCCCACTTTCAACTCTCCTGGCCAAACTTTCAATATTGAGGTCGGCAGGGCTCTTTCCTTCAAAAGGCGAAATCTTCCCTCCCAACACATGATAAAGACCGCGGAATTGCCCTGTATTTTCGATGGCCATTACATCGCGCGCCGATTCCACTACACATATGAGGGAAGCCTCACGCGAAGCATCGCTACAAATACTACAAACTTCATCATCGCTAATATTATGACAAACTGCGCAATAGCGTATGTTTTGCCTCAACTCTATAATTGCCTGACCTAGCCTGGTAATGCCAGGTTCGGGTTGGCCAAGCATGTGCAGGCAAAGCCTGAGCGCAGTCTTTTTGCCGATACCCGGTAAGCGCGACAACTCATTTACGGCATTTTCAAGAAGCTTGGAAGGATATGTATTCAACTTGGTTAATAATTTGATTGAAAAAACATTACAAACCCCATAGGGGGTTAAGGTTAGACAATGCAAATTTATCCCAATTTTGCAGCTGTTTCATAAACACTTCATCTATGAAAGGCATGATGCCCTATCCAACACGCAAACATCTTGTATTTTTCTTTACATTACTTATCTGTGTATCGAATTCCCTTTTCTCGCAAGAGGGTATCAATCAGTTAAATACTTCCGGGAAAAAACAGGGAATTTGGAAAAAGTATTACCCCGGCGGTCGCTTGCGTTACGAAGGATACTTTGAAAACGATGTGCCCAAAGGTGAATTCAGGCATTACCATGAAAACGGGAAAATCAAAGCCATCATCAGACATGCAGGCGATGGCCTGAGGGCAGAGGCAGAATTATACAACGAAGAAGGACAGCTCACTGCCCGAGGCAAGTACTACAAAGAGCAAAAAGACGGCCAATGGATTTACCTGGTTCCCGGTAAGAACCTGACCAGTGCAGTGGAATATTGGAAAGAAGGAAAGCCAGACGGTACCTGGAAAATTTATTTTAACACCGACACAACCCTCAGTGAATATTGGAGCTATGTTGACGGAAAAAAACATGGACCATGGAGGCAATTTTTCAAAGATGGATCTCCCCGGCTGGAAGCTAATTATCAATTCGATGAACTGAACGGAAGTTTTAAGGTTTTTTACCCCAACGGCAAGGTTAGAGCAGAAGGCATTTACAACAACGGTCTGCGTTGGGGGGAATGGAAATATTTTACAGAAGACGGACAGTTGAAACGCAGGGAATGGTATGAACAGGGCAATGTAGTAAAAGAAGAAGTGCTTATTCCCGACCCCGAAGAACCTGATACCCCGCTGGATCCCTCCCTCGACCCTGAAAAATCAGGGGAAAATCCGTTTTAAGTAATTTGTCTTAAACCCTAATTATCAACAAAATAAAATCACTTGCAAAGAAAAAAAATAAAAATTGTACTTTTGTTGTTCACCACATTGCAAAAAGCAAAAAACCCAAAATAATTCAGCCCATGAGATTTATAATTTCGAGCACCACACTTCTCAAGAGTTTGCAAACCATAAGCGGGGTGGTAACCACCAGCAATACCCTGCCCATTCTCAACACTTTTTATTTTAAACCTGAGGGCGACGACCTGGTGATAACCGCCAGCGATACAGAAACCACGATGAGCATCAGAGTTACTCCATCGATGATGGAAGAGCCCTCGGAGGTATGTATCCCGGCTAAAATTTTGCTGGAAACCCTAAAGACCTATCACGAAACCCCTCTCACGTTTAATGTAAACCCAAACAATTTCCAGGTTGACATAGTATCAGAGAACGGTCGTTTCAGGTTAGCAGGGCAGGATCCTGAAATGTGGCCTCAAATGCCTCAGCTGGATAGCTCTGCTAAAGTATTCATCAAAGGGCATGTATTGGTAAGAGGAATAACCAAGACCATTTTTGCAACAGGTGTTGATGAAGTAAGGCCCCAAATGGCCGGAGTTCTCTTCCAGTTTACTCCCGAAGAAGCAACTATTGTAGCCACCGATGCTCATAAAATGGTACGTCTTCGCCATCTGGGCACCCATTCCGAAGAAACGCTTTCGTTTATCATGCCAAAAAAACCACTCAATCAGCTCAAATCTACCGTGCCCGCAGATGACACCGAAGTATTGATTGAATACAACGAATCAAATGCCCGCTATACTTTTGATAATATCGTTCTTACTTGCCGCCTGATCGAAGGCAGGTTTCCCAATTATGAAGCTGTAATTCCCCATAACAATCCCATCGCCGTAATTGTTGATAGGCAAGCTCTTATGGCCTCCATCCGCCGTGTCTCTATCTACGGAAACCAAAGCACACACCAGATGCGATTTGTGGTCACCGGGCAAAAGCTCCTGCTTCAGGCCGAAGACATTGACTTTCAAAATGCTGCAAACGAAGAACTTTCCTGCCTACACGAAGGCGAAGACATCGAAATGGGCTTTAACAGCAAATTCCTGGTTGAAATCCTGAGCAATCTCGAATCACAGAATGTCCGCTTCGAGCTCTCCAGCCCATCCCGAGCCGGCCTTATAATCCCCGAAAACGATGAGGCCGGTGAAGAAGACCTGCTTATGCTTCTCATGCCAATTATGGTAGCTTGATTCTTTTATCAACCCTTTTATTTTCAGAGGTTATCACCCGGTGGTTGATAACCTCTTTTTTTTTAGGGTCAATCAGTTAACTAAGGGTTAATCCAGACTTTTTGAACGCTTTTACCCTTATCAGATGTAAGGCTTATGAAATACCAACCCGACTCCAGCCAGGCAGCTTCAACCGACCACACCAAACTATTGGAGGGAATATTATCGTAGGCAACAACCCTTCCGGTAATATCAACCAAATAAAGGGTGATATTTGGGTTTATTCGTTTTGAAAGCGTGAGATGAAGCTTACGTGCTGCCGGGTCAAAATATACCCGGAAAGGAATTGCCTCAGGGGCAGAAAAGACAGCCGCTGCCGAATTGCGATATCCCGGAGAAGGTGAGAGAGAAATAAAACTTCCCGTAGCATCGGGTATACGTCCCAGTGATACATCGGTCGACTGGGGCCCAAAGTCTACCCTGTCAACGATGCTTACCCCATTCTGGGCAGTAAGGATAATCGATTCTCCCGAAGCACTCAGCTTAAAATCGGCATGAATTCCCGGCTGATACGGGTCTTCGTCGCACCAAACTAACAAATACTGACCAGGCAGGATTACGGTTTCAGAGGGAAAGGCCCATTTACGCAAGTCGGTGGGTTTATCACTCAGATAAGCTCCGGCTAATAAAACGGGTAAGGAACCCGAATTATATAATTCAACCCAATCATCGAATTCTCCGGCCGGATCAGCAATTATATGGGCATTCGAGGCCATCAGTTCATTAATGCGAACATCGCTGATATCCGAAGAAACAGTTGTAGCCTTGAGCCAGCCGTCTAATGGGTAAGCTTTGCTTTGATTGAGACTGTCAGTGACGCGTATCCGAAATTCCAGTGTCCTTCCCTCAGGAAGGGCTGCAAGGGTACCCATCCAACGGTCGTGCATCGATATCATCGGTGAGGATGTATCAGGTGTATAAAACATGGGCACCTGGTTCACAGCCGTTTGCCCTTGTTCACGATAAAGCAAAACCACATTTTTAATCCCGGAAGCAGCAAAAACAGCACATTCCACTTCGATCTGACTTCCAGGCAAAGGATAAGGATTTTTAGGATTTATGCAATAGACAACAGGGGGAGCATTCAGGTAACTTAGCTGGCTTTGAAGCGAAGCCATCCTCGCATTCACAAATTCCCTTATTCCTCGCTTGACATGTTGATTCTCATAATGTTCACCAGTATAGCTATTGTGAAAATCATCCATAGTGAAGCCATAATCGAGGGTTCGCCAGGTATCCGCCGCCACAAAAGGTGTAATCTTTTCTTTGAGCCTTTGCAGACGAGAATCCCAATGGCCCAGGGACAGAACGCGCTGAGAATAAAATCGTAGAAAATGAGTAAACAAGTCACGATACTGTGCATTTTGAAGCATTCGGTCAGCAAGGGGCCGACTTCCGGCTACTGCTCTGGGCCAATCGTAAGGATTGGCTGTGGCCCAATCAACAGAAAACCAATCGATACCGAAAGTGTTATCATAATCGTAAGGAATAATCATGAATTTACCAGTGGCCGGATTGTCATAGAGATAATAATTATTCATCAATGCCCGATAATCATCCCAGCTACCCAGGAGAACATACATGGCAAAGTATGACAGGATATTTTCTATATCGGCTATTTTCTCCAGTGAATCCGGAAATGAAGCTACAGGCGTCAAATTAAGCAAGGAGACAAAACGGGCAAAGCGTGTAAAATCAGCAGCATCTTCATTGGTTTTTAGCTCATAAACCGGTCGTCCTCCACTCCAGAAACTGCGATAATCGTCAGGCTGGCTGCCTCTATACGTCAAATCTGCAGGATAAAGGCATTTCCACAGGTTTCCCGACGGATTCGGTAAATGATTTTTTAAAAATTCTTCGTCAACATGTTCAACATTAATATAGAGCCCATAATATTGATCGTTGATATAAACCTGGGCATGTGCTGCTCTTGAAGCCACAATTCCGGCATCGTGAAACAAATCGAAACAAAATTTCGAACGAATGATAGAGGGATCGTTATGTTCGCCGTTAAGGTTAAGTTTTTCGACTCCAAGAAATTTTCTGCCTTTATGGAAAGTATTAAACGACACTTTAAATGATTTTTTTGCGGCTTCCCTGGAGGTATTCCCCCTGAGGCGAAAGCCTATACTGTCAATCGCGACATCGAGGTTCCCGCTGCGAAAACGAAAGGTGGCTAAATGTTCAATATCACTATAGGGATTATGGTAAATCCAGGTTAGGGTATCAGCAGGGAGGTATATATCTATGCGGGGCACAACGGTATCACAATAAATAATTTCTGATTGGGCAAACCCGCTAACAACCAACCCCAAGTAACCCAACCAACAGAGAGCAAATCGTCGAATATAACTCATAATCAATAAAATTAAAAAAACCGCTGGCAGGATGAGTGCCGGCGGTTTTTGGCAATTAAATCCCGGTCAGAATAATTATTCAGCAGGGTGAATAGCCTCGGTGGGGCACACTTCTGCGCAGCTACCGCAGTCGGTGCAAACATCGGGGTCAATTTTGTAGATATCGCCTTCGGAAATAGCTCCTACAGGGCATTCGTCGATGCAAGTGCCACATGCGACGCAGTCTTCGGTAATTACGTATGCCATAACGATAGTGTTTTTCGGATTTGACATTGCAAAATTAGAAGTTTTTAAACGTATCGAAAGAAATTTCATGAAAATTTATAACGTATCTAAATAATCAAATGTAAAAACAATCATTTTTCACATACGTAATGCAAACGTTTGCTGAAAATCCGTTAGATAGAGCGATCTCGGTATTAAATAGGGATTGTGCAGACTGAAAATCATGGTTTTTTATTCGCAAATAAGCTTATACCTTTGCTCCACTTTTTGAAATGAAATTTTTATGGAAGAGAAAAAAACCAAACACGGTCAACCGGAGCATGTAGTAATCAGGTTTTCAGGTGATTCAGGCGATGGTATGCAGCTAACGGGTAACCTTTTTTCGGATACAGCTGCATACACCGGCCACGACCTATCTACCTTTCCAGATTTTCCGGCAGAAATACGTGCACCCCAAAACACAGTAGCGGGTGTGTCAGGATTCCAGCTGCATTTTGGAGGAACAAAAATTTATAATTCTGGCGACCTGTGCGATGTATTGGTTGCCATGAACCCTGCAGCTTTGAAAACGAATTTAAAATGGGCTAAGAAAGGAGCTACTATTATTGTAGATGTTGATAATTTTGAACCTAAAGCGCTTGAAAAGGCAGGTTATTCCAGCAATCCCCTTGAAGACGGCAGCCTTGCAGCCTACCGCATAGTTAAAGCTCCCATGCGCATGTTGGCCCGCGAGACAGTGAAAGACCTTGGACTCGACACCAAATCGGCCGACCGTACAAAAAACATGTTTGCCTTGGGTATGTTGCTCTACATGTTCGACAAACCTCTCGAACACACCTATAGTTATCTCGATATTAAATTTTCTAAAAAGCCCATTGTTGCCGAGGCAAACAAAAAAGTGCTAAAAGCAGGATACGATTATGCCGACACTATCGAGGTTTTACAATCCAAGATACATATCCCCCAGGCTAAATTGCCTAAGGGAAAATACCGCAATATTACCGGTAACATAGCTACCGCCTGGGGACTCATGGCAGCCAGCGAGAAGAGTGGACGCCCCCTGTTTTTGGGCTCCTACCCTATTACCCCGGCTACAGAAATATTGATGGAGCTCGCCCGTCACCGCAGTCTGGGTGTAAAGACCTTCCAGGCCGAAGACGAAATAGCAGGAATAACCTCGTCGATTGGAGCTGCCTTTACAGGTTCACTGGCAGTTACCACAACCTCAGGGCCCGGCCTTTCGCTTAAGGTAGAAGCCATGGGCTTGGCAGTAATGACAGAGCTGCCTTTGGTGGTTGTAGATGTACAGCGTGCAGGTCCGTCAACAGGTATGCCTACAAAATCGGAGCAAAGCGACCTCAACCTGGCTCTTTTTGGACGCAATGGGGAAGCCCCCATGCTCATCATCGCTGCTGCCTCGCCAGCAGATTGCTTTTACGCCGCATTCGAAACGGCAAAGCTCTCGATGGAGCACATGACACCTGCCATCCTGCTCACCGACGGGTATATAGGTTTTGGGAGCGAAGTCTTCCGCATCCCCCGCATGGCCGATCTTCCGGAAATAAAGCCGCCACTGGCCGAACCCAACTCAGAATACAAACCTTATCGCCGCGACCCGGAAACCTTAGTCCGTAAATGGGCACTCCCCGGAACCGATGGGCTTCGCCATCGCATTGGTGGATTAGAAAAAACCGATATCTATGGAGAAGTATCCACCGACCCGCTTAATCACGAAAAAATGGTGAAACTCCGCGCCGAAAAAGTGCAGCGTATTGCCAAAGTGCTTCCCCTCCAGGAAGTTTTTGGAGAAACCGAAGACGAATTGTTGGTGGTAAGCTGGGGAGGAACCTTCGGAGCAGTGCGAAATGCTGTAGAAGAATGCCGCAAGGAAGGATTGAAGGTTAGCCATTCACACTTCCGCTATATCAACCCCCTGCCCCTCAATACCCGTGATGTACTCTCCAAATTCAAAAAAGTACTTGTTTGCGAACTTAACAACGGACAGTTCGTCCATTATTTACGCATGAATTTCCCCGAAATACCCTATCTGCAATACAATAAGATTCAGGGTCTGCCTTTTACGGTGAGCGAATTGTGCGAAAAAATTAAGGAAGTAATTAAATGATGCCAGGAGGAACCCCTATGTCAAACGAACATCCCCAAATCAATAATACCATTCCCAAAAGCCCCTATCCATTAACAAGGGAAGATTTTATAAGCGACCAAATGGTGAAATGGTGCCCGGGTTGTGGCGACCATGCTATTTTGAGTGCCGTATCCAAAGTATTCCCCGAAATTGGTTACAAAAAAGAAAACTATGTTCTGGTTTCGGGCATTGGCTGCTCCTCACGTTTCCCTTATTATGTCAATACTTATGGCTTTCATGGTATTCACGGCAGAGCAATGGCTATTGCCTCAGGAGTTAAAATTGCCAATCCCAGCCTCTCTGTTTGGATAATCACCGGCGACGGTGACTCTATGGCTATTGGAGGAAACCATTTTATTCACCTCATCCGGCGCAATATTGACGTTAACCTTTTGCTTTTCAATAACCAAATTTACGGACTTACCAAAGGCCAATATTCGCCTACCTCACCGCTGGGGGCAATCACCAAGACTTCGCCCTACGGCACCATAGAACATCCTTTCACCCCCGGCGAGTTAGTTCTTGGCGCACAGGGTACTTTCTTTGCCCGGGGCATTGATGCACAACCCAAGATGCTTACAGAAATCATGTTTGAAGCGGCCCGGCACGATGGTACTTCTGTGGTTGAAGTACTCCAGAATTGTGTAATTTTTAACGACGGAGCTTACGACCATCTGGCATCGAGAGAATATCGCGACGAACGCACTATCTACCTCGAACAGGGTAAACCTATGCTCTTTGGGGCAAATAAAGATAAAGGCCTGCGCTGGAACGGAAGTGGACTTGAAGTTATTAAACTAGGTGAGAACGGATGGGGAATCAATGATGTATTGGTTCACGATGCCACCAATCCTGACCCGGGTTTGCACCTGAGCCTGGCTAAAATGAACTGGCCCGAACTACCTGTAGCTTTCGGAGTAATAAGGTCGGTAAAAGCACCCACTTACGACGACCTGATGGAGGAGCAAATCCAGCGCATTAAAGCCCAGAGCCCCATCAAATGCATGGACGACCTTCTTAACAGCGGTGATACCTGGGAAATTGAATAAAAGTTTATTAAAAATCTTTTATAAAAATGACAAGAGATAATAAAGTTTTTGAAATCATTGAACTGGAACGCAAAAGGCAAACCGAGGGCATAGAGCTAATTGCCTCGGAAAATTTCGTAAGTCCACAGGTATTGGAAGCCATGGGTTCGGTGATGACAAATAAATATGCGGAAGGATATCCTGGCAAGCGTTATTATGGTGGTTGCCAGTATGTAGATATGACCGAACAGCTGGCTATCGATCGTCTGAAAGAGCTTTTCGGAGCCGAATGGGCCAACGTTCAACCCCACAGTGGAGCACAGGCCAACATGGCTGTATTTCTGGCATGCCTGAAGCCCGGTGATACATTCATGGGTCTCGATCTTGCCCACGGCGGTCACCTTTCACATGGATCACCGGTCAACTCTTCGGGTATACTTTATCGGCAGGTAGCTTATACCGTTGATGAAGAAACCGGCACCATCAACTACGACCGCATGGAAGAAACTGCACTGCGCGAAAAGCCCAAGCTCATCATTGCCGGTGCTTCTGCTTACAGCCGCGACTGGGACTATGCCCGCATGCGCAGCATTGCTGATAAAGTCGGGGCTATCCTCATGGCCGATATTGCCCACCCCGCAGGACTTATTGCCGGAAAATTATTGAACGATCCCCTGAAATATTGCCACATTGTAACATCCACTACCCACAAGACCCTGCGCGGACCTCGTGGGGGTATTATTATGATGGG
>DDBO01000153.1 GCA_002332755.1 Bacteroidales bacterium UBA2030
ACTCCTATTGACGGATTTGGGATAAATAGATTGAATGAGAGGGTTATTACTTCCTACTCATCATTGGAGGATTGGGCAAGCCAAAGGTTTATTTATGCTTCAGTCTTAATGCTGAGGCACTTTGTTTTGGAAGTTTGAAAGCCTAATTAAAATTCAAGGTAAATCAATGGCTGGTTAAAATCCTTTGAGGAATTTTCGGCGAATGCTATCTTTTTGAGCAGGCATTAGGCCGTATTTATATTCATAAAGGGCATTCTCCCAATCGCCATACATAGGATTAGGGAGGATGATAAACCGGCGTCCGAATTCCGCCTTTAGGCTGTCGGTAATTGCTTGACGGGCCAGGGGGGATTGCTTTTCCCAGAATTCAGCAAAGTCGTTTAGGTTGTCGCCTGCCAGTAAAACAATTTTATGATTTTGCGCGACTCTTTGCCGGCGGGATTCTTTATTCGAAACATCGGTTCTCGGTATTACATGGAGGGTATCGGCCATTGGGAAGCCTTCTTTTTGGAGATTTTTAATGGTGGCCTCCATTTCATTTGTTTTACGGTTGGTTATGTAAAAAACTTCTACTCCTTTGGAGGCTGCATAGTTTAAAAATTCCCCAGCACCGGGCAATGCTTTGGCCTCGGCCTTGGAGGTCCATTCAGCCCAGCCTTCCGGATAATTTTTGCCAGTAAGTATGCACCAGGCTTGATATGGGCTGTTGTCGAGAACGGTTTCGTCAATATCAACTACAACAGCTTTTTTTTCTTTTGAGGGAATTTTCAAAGCTTCGTCGAGGCGGAACCTGGCCACTTCATAGGCCTGGTAATACAATGCCCGGCATTCGGCCGATTGTTGATACCACAAAGTGGCCAGTTGCATGTAATTATTATCAGGAGTGGGGTTTTCTTCCTTGCTTTGGTTGCAGGAAACAGCCAGCCAGCCTGTCATTAAGACTGTAATGATAAGATTTTTGTTAGTTATCATAAGGCGTTGTAATTATTGTTAATCGAATGAGATTTTTTCGAGATTGTTCATTTGTGTAAGAATACGTTGCTGTCGAGCGACAAGATAGCCGGAGGGCCGGGCAGGATTTCGCCTGATAGGAGAAGGCAAAATGGCAGCCAGCATGGCAGATTCAGAGCGGCTTAGCTTATCTGCAGGTTTATGGTAGTAAAATCGGGCTGCTGCCTCAGCTCCATATATTCCCTGCCCCATTTCTGCTACATTCAAATAAACCTCAAGGATACGTTTTTTTCCCCAGAAAACTTCTATCAGAAAAGTGAAATAAACTTCAAGCCCTTTTCGTACCCACGATCTTTGGGGCCACAGGAAAACGTTTTTTGCCGTTTGTTGGCTTATGGTGCTGGCCCCTCTTATGCGCTTACTCCGTTTGTTGTGTGCCCGGGCTTTTTCTATTGCATCAATATCGAATCCGAAGTGGGTCATAAAATTTTGGTCTTCGGCAGCCACTACCGCTAACCAAAGGTGGGGTGAAATGTCTTCAATGGATGTCCATTCTTTTAAAATGCGAGCCTCTTTCTTATCGTCAAACAAGGCCTCAGCATACCTGATTACCATTAATGGAGTTAGGTACACGGGTATAAATCGGTAAAGAATGACCATCAACAAAGTGGATCCCAGAAAAAAGAGTATTACCCTTTTTAGCCATTTTTTCAACCATTGTATGGTTTTCTTCATCAGCCGAGGATTGCTTAATAAAAACTAAATTCGGTATTAAACGTTATCTTTGAAGTCGGCTCAAAGTTACGCAGAGCTGTGTGATTTTAGCAGGCCAAATAACTAATCTGTCTTAATTTATTATTCGTAAAGTACACTAAACCAAAACTTTGTTCAAATGAAGAATTTTGTTTTTCACAATCCAGTTAAAATTATTTTTGGTAAAGGTCAGATTGCTTCATTGGCTGGAGAAATCCCTAAAAATGCGAAAATTCTCATGACTTATGGTGGTGGAAGTATCCATCGCAACGGGGTTTATAATCAAGTTAAAGATGCGTTGAAAAATCATGAAGTTTATGAATTTGGAGGGATAGAACCCAATCCAAGGTATGAAACGCTGATGAAGGCATTGCCTCTCATCAAAGAAAAGGGTATCGACTTTTTATTAGCCGTTGGAGGAGGTTCTGTGATTGACGGCACTAAGTTTTTAGCTGCTGCTTCTTTTTATGAGGGAGAACCTTGGGATTTGCTCGCCAGAAGGGTTCCTGTAAAAAATGCTCTTCCAATAGGTGTTGTACTTACACTGCCCGCCACGGGTAGTGAGATGAATGGTGGATCTGTGGTTTCCAGAGAAGAAACCCGTGAAAAGAAAGCATTTGGTAGCCCTTTGCTCTACCCCAGATTTTCTATTCTCGATCCTGAAGTTACTTTTTCTTTGCCAGAGCGACAGAGTGCGAATGGTATTGTTGATGCTTTTGTGCATACCACCGAACAATATCTTACCTATCCTGCACAAGCACCTATGCAAGACCGTATGGCTGAAGCCATCCTGCTGAATCTTATACATGAATGCCCTAAAGTATTGACTCATCCCAATGATTATGATGTTCGTGCCAATATGATGTGGACGGCTACCATGGCCCTCAATGGATTGATTGGTGTTGGCGTTCCTCAGGATTGGGCGACCCATATGATCGGGCATGAACTTACTGCTCTTCATGGTCTCGACCATGGTCTTACTCTGGCCATCGTTCTCCCTGGTGTGCTTTGGGTAATGCTGGATGAGAAAATGGAAAAACTGGTGCAATATGGTCAGAGGGTTTGGAATATAAACGGATTATCCGATAAAGAAACAGCTCTTCAGGCTATTGAGAAAACCGACAATTTTTTCCGCTCTCTGGGCATGAAGACGCGTTTATCGGAGCATGGAATTGGAGAAGATACCATACGTGAAATTGTCCGTAGATTCACGGAGCCGGTTAAGGTTAACCTGGGTGAAAGAGGTAGTATAACACCTGAAAAAGTGGGTGAAATACTTCGCAATAGACTTTAATACTTTTTATATGCATTTTTTACGTATGTTTTTTCAGTGGGCAGGCACTGCAATCTTGCTGGTGTCTGCTTTCTTTGTTAATGCCCAACAAGTAATTCGTGTTGAGGCCTCTGAAATATCCCAACACATACAATACCTTTCTTCTGATGCGATGAAGGGCAGGGATACCCCCAGTCCGGGACTTGATTCCGCTGCCTTTTATATTGCCCGGCATTTTAAAAATATGGGCCTGTTGCCTGTGGGAGGTTCTTATTTCCACGATGTGGGCCTGGTGAGGATTGATTTGGGTGCAGTACAACAATTCCTATTGTCCGCAAAAGGAGCGCCTCCTCTCAGTTTCACTTTAAGGGATGATTTTGTACCTCTCGAAACCATTGGTGATACCACTGTGACGGCTCCGGTTGTATTTGTGGGGTATGGAATTCATGCCCCCGAAATGAACTACGACGATTATCAAAATCTGGATGTAAAAGATAAAATAGTTGTCATCCTCACGCATTATCCCAGGGAGGCCGAGAACACTCCATTGTCGGAATATTTGAAGCAAAAGGATTGGGAGGGAATAAATTCCAAACTCAATATGGCCAGAAAAATGGGAGCAGCCGGAGCTATCATTCTAACCGATCCATTGAATCATATGTTGCTCAAACCCAAATCAGGGACCTGGTCTGCGCTGAGTAAAGCCAAGCGTAAACCTACTCCCCCTCTCTCATTTAAACCTTCCGGCGGGCAGTTCCCGGCTGTGTATGGAGGGGAGAAAGTAATTGCCGCCCTCTTTGGCAGCGTTGATGCTCTTAAAGCCATTCAACAAGATATTGATAAGGATTTTAAACCTCAAAGCCGGCAGCTCAAAGACTTTACTGCTACCCTTACAACCTCGGTAAATTTGCAAAAGGTTGCTGCAAATAATGTGATGGCCATGCTTCCGGGCAACAGCCCGCGACTGAAAAATCAGTATATAGTATTAGGGGCACATTACGACCACGTAGGAATTGATAAAAATGCGATTGAGGGAGCAGATTCCATATTTAACGGGGCTGATGATAATGCATCGGGAACGGCCACAGTGCTGGCCATTGCTTCAACCATTGTACGTGAGAGATTGAGTCCCAAGAGAAACCTTGTGTTTGTTCTTTTTGCAGGAGAAGAAGCCGGTTTACTTGGTTCCAGAGGGATGATGAAAAATCCGCCCTTCCCTCCTGA
>DDBO01000223.1 GCA_002332755.1 Bacteroidales bacterium UBA2030
ACTTGTGCCCGTGCCTCCAAATTGTCTGAAGTCGTACGAAGTGAAAAGGTTCCATTTTTTCACCCTGTAATTGATATTGAATGAAGCGTTGTATTTATCACCAGTCCCGGCGTTAGCGCTGATCATTCCATTTATTCCCAGAGCTTTGTTTCTTTTAAGGATTATATTAATGATGCCTGTAGTTCCATCAGGATCGTACCTTGCCGAGGGATTAGTAACTATTTCTACTCGCTCAATCATGCTCGCCGGTAGTTGATCGAGGCTTGTGAGCATGGAAGGTTTTCCATCCACCAGGATGGTGACATTTCCGGATCCCCTTAGACTGACATTCCCATCGATATCAACCTGTACAGCAGGAATGGTTTGCATGATATCAATGGCCGTACCTCCTGCCGAGACTACATTTTGCTCAACATTGTAAACTTTTTTGTCGAGGTTGTATTCCATTACCGACTTTTTTTCAGTAATCTCAACTCCCTGAAGCGTTTTTCCCGAAGGTTTTAACCGAATAGTACCAAGGTTGACTTCTGTTTCGCGAGGAGTTATGAATATTGAGTCAATCGTGCGTGTCGGATAACCTATAAAGCTGATCATTGCGTAAAAGCGACCGAAAGGCAATTTTTCGAGGATAAAATTCCCTTTTGTATCGGTAACTGTACCGTCCACCAGCGATGAATCACGTTTTTTGTAAATAGCAATGTTGGTGTACTCCAATGGAGTTTTACTTTCGGCATCTATTACCCGACCTTTTAAAACACCGATTCGTTGATTCATCATTGCAGCTCTGGCCTCGGGTGAAATATTGCCTGCAGGCCGGTCTCCACCTGGTTTCACGCTTTGAGCTTTCACGCCATTAGTAAATATGATGATGGCTATGAGCACCATCCCTTTCAAAAATCCATTAATATAATTCATGTCAAAAGTTTTTTCGGAGTTTTTGAGATTTGTTGAACCTACCGGTTTAATACCTTAACATTTTTTAACTTAACCAAGCAGAGTTTGTTCAATTTCTTTAGAATCAATAAAAAAACCGGGTTAGCTTCAACCCGGTTTTGCTGGTTATGCTAAATTATTAATAATCAACTATTTTGCTCCAATTAAATTCTCTGGGGTTGATGCACATCACAGGAATTTGAGAACCATTGAAAATGATGTCTTCATCGTAGCTGCCAAAAATAAAGGAGGTGAAACCTTTATCAGGATTCGTCATAATCATAATGAGGTCGGAATTAATGGAAGTAGCATAGTCGATGACTTGTTTGCTGAAATCGCTGCTTTTATCAGCTACCTTGACGGTATATCTGATTCCGTTTTTTTCAAACCAGCCACCAATGGTTTTTACTGCTTCTGCAATATCAGCACCTGGGAGTTGGTAAATGTGTATAGTGCTGTTGAAGTTTGAGGCAATATAAGCAGCCCATTTGGTTTTTTCCCAAGGACCTGCATCTGACGTGATGGGAAGCACTATGTTGCGATATCCATTGTCGAAAGTGCGCTTTTGTACTACTACTACAGGTGCGGGACTTGACGAAATGACTTTAAGGGCATAGCTGCCTGTGAGCATTTGTTCCAGGCCTACTTTCCCATGGGTACCCATATATACTAAGCGGGCTCCTATTTCCTTGGCCACTTCGCCTATGGTTGTAAAAATGCTCCCTTCGCGGGCAATGTATTCTGCTTCAATGTTGTAGGATTCTATAATGTTTTTGCAAATAGCTTCAAGCTTTTGATTTATGCTTTCAATAGTCTGATTTTCCTTCATCAGATTGAATTTGGTGTTTTTGTCCACCACATGTAATACAACAACTTTGTATTTGAGAAACTTAGCCGCTTCACAAGCCTGATTAACTGCATTTCCGGCTACTTCTGTAAAATCGGTCGGAACCAAAACGACATTTTTTGTGGTTTCCATAATGTTTATGTTTGTAATTAGCATTTTTTATCAGACACAAAATTAAATAAAATTAGAGCCAGATAAAGATTTATCCGGATTAAATTTTTAGTTATAGCTATTAAGTTTTTAAAAACTCGCAAGTATTTTGTCCAGGCATTCATTCGCTAAGCTCGTCAGCATCTTCTGGTTCTTCAGAATTCTCAGGGAAAGAATTTTTATTTGGATCGAGCAGAGGTTCAATCCGGCGTGCAATTTGCCAGGCTAGCCTTCCTACATGAGCATTGGTATTGTTGAGCATGATGATAGTCAGCTCGTAATTGGGAATGGTAGTGTAAGTAGCTGTAAATCCATGCCAGAGGCCGTTATGATAAATAATTGGAGTACCTTGAATTTCTTTAATTCTCCAACCGAACCCGTAGCGAGTTTCTTTGTTTCCGGCAATCTTTCCAGGTGTAAAAGCCAACTTGCGTAAACTATCGCACAATAATATATCCGTTGTCCAGGCTTTCCGGTATTTAAATAAATCGGCCGGTGTAGAATAGATACTTTTATCTCCCAGAACATCGTCGAGAGGATCTGGCCAGGGCACTTCTGCAGCCGGAGTCTTTCCTCTGTGTCCTATGGCTACCTCACGGTTTTCCCATTCTACCCGGTTATAAGCAAAAGTGTTTTCCATACCTAAGGGATCGAAAACCCTGTCTTTTAGGAAAGCGTGAAAGGGAGAACCATTGACTCTTTCAACCAGTAATGCAAGCAAAGCGTAACCTGTATTGGAATATTGAAAGCGTGTGCCAGGTTTGAACCGAAGCGGGAGTTTATGCTTTAGTAAAAGCTCCAGCATATCCTGATTGCTGCGCTGTGTTCCGTCTTTCCATTTGCCTGCAGCGATTCCGATATAATTGGGAACCCCGGAAGTGTGATTCAATAAATGCCTCACAGTAACAGCAGGATATGGAAATTCAGGAATGTATGTTTTTACGGGTTCATCAAGTCGCACACGACCTTCTTGCACTAATAATAATACGGATAGAGCCGTGAATGATTTGCTTACCGAAGCGAGTTGAAAAGGGGTTTCCTCTGTTAAAAGATTGCGCTGCCTGAGACTCGCCAATCCCATAGCATTCTGATAAAGAATGTAATCTTTGTAACCAATAAGAACGCTGCCGTTAAATTTATTTTTCACAAGGATTTCATCAACCAACTGCCTGATCTCTACGATTCGATCTTCGAGAAGAGGAGGATTCTCTTCTTTTTCTGTTTCTTTGTGAATCTTGTTGCTACGATAATCCCCCGTATGTGCCCTTTCCGGTGCTAGCAAAATAAGCCCTATGAAAAGCAGGAGTCTCAGTATTCGCATCCAGCAGTGGGTTTACATTTATTGACGTGCAAATTTATGCCGTTTCACTCAAAAGGGGGCAGATATAGATTGAAAGATATACATTTTTTTTCCACAAAATGTATTGCTTTGTTTGGTTATTTGTCTAAAAATCAGCTATTTGTATGTTTTAGGGCTTTGCCAGAGGAATTATTTGTTAAGGGTGTGAAACATAGTAGAATATTTTTTTGTTACCCCAGGACGTTAATTTTGCGTCCCATTTTGCAACCCTTGTTTTTCCTCAGTTGTCACTTAAGTTTTAAATCTTGAATGATCAAGCCAAGTCAAAAGTTGCTCTTTATATTTTTACTCGTCACGCTTCGATTGCATTCACAGGAATTTACCGGGATAGGAACAGGCAATTACAGCGGGGTAAATTCTGTATTGGTAAATCCTTCATTGGCTCTTTTACAGCAATCGTGGCTCGATATTAGGCTGGTTGGTGTGGGGACTTTCATTGAAAATAATTTTGTTTACATACCCAGAAGCGATTTCAACCTTACCGATCTGTTGAAAAAGAATTATCAATTTCCGCGCTATGGTGAATATAATCGGCCTTTGTTAGCGGCTGGTGGCAATCATCTGTTTCATGCCTATACCGATAGCCGTATTTTACTTCCTGCAGTGCTTTATGCAGATATGAGCAGACGTTTTGCTGTTGCCTTATCGATACAGACCAGGTTTGCAGGTGCAGCCGACCGTATCCCTTACGATGTGGCTAATTTTGGCTATTACGGGTTGGAATACTCTCGCCAGCATAACATTGAATACAACGATCATAATATTAGTGGTTCTGGCCTCGCCTGGAGTGAAATTGGTACAACTGTGGCCGGGGTTCTTAAAAGGGAGCGTTTCGATCTTTGGACAGCAGGATTAACACTGAAATACTTATTGGGTCATAGCGGATTTTACGCCAAGGTTGATAACATTCGATATGTTGTGCTTAATGATTCAACTGTAGATATTCGAAATCTAACCGGTACGGTTGCTTATGCAGCCCCTATGGACTATAGTTCTAACAGCTTTCCTGGCGGGCAATCATATATTCAAGGAAAAGGCATAGGCTTTGATCTGGGGGTGACTTTTTTGAAAACACACCGTGAAATTAAACGGCTTGTTCCACAACAAGTATGTGCCACAAATTTCGATGATTATGTCTGGAGATTGGGAATTTCATTGATAGATTTAGGGATGATTTCATTCGACAGACATGCGCGCAAGCATGCCTTTTTAAACGCCAGTTATTTTTGGGAGAACGCCAATAATTTAGGATACACCTATTTTCAGGAAGCTGTAGATGATTTTAGCAACAGGCTTACCGGCAGTCCCACAGGTTCATTGATTGATACAGCTTTTAGTATGGGATTGCCCACCGCTTTAAGTATTCAATACGACCGTCAACTCCAGCATCATTGGTATTTGTTTGCAGGAATAGTAAAAGGGCTCCCTTTATTGGGCGATGCTGCTGTGAAGCGTCCCGATCAGTTGATGTTGATTCCCCGCTACGAAACACGTCATTTTGAAGCTTCTTTCCCACTTACGCTTTACCGTTTTGTAAAACCGAGGCTGGGTCTGGCCTTGCGTTTGGGTACCTTTACTATTGGTACAGATAATTTGGGAGGATTTATCAGGCAGGGAAATTTAAAATCGGCAGATTTATATTTCTCCCTGAGAATTTCTTTGCGTAAAGGCCACTGTTGGAGACAAAAGCATAGCGATCCCTGCTATGATACATTTTAATAACGCTGTTTTCATTTGAAGTAATTTTGGTTTATACTCCCTGATATGGAAGAAAAACTATTGAAATACTGGCAATTACAGGAAATGCTTTTGCAAAGTTATCGCTTGTTGATATGGATTATTCATACTGTATTATTGGAGCTAGCCGGACTTGTCGGCTCTCTTGCCCCTCAACCTTTTGTATTTTACTTTACTACGATGGCCTTGGCATGGATTGAGTTGTTTCTGGGCCTAAAGCTAATTAGATTAAGGTCTTTGGATGTTTCATATTTTCAGATGCTTATCCTGAAGCAAGAAAATGATATATCCCAATTGCCTGTTTTAGCGTCATTTAAAAAATGGCAAAAGCTCACAAAAGTGGAGAAGCAAAGGATCTTACAGGAGGGAGGAATTTATCCATCCAACAGTCGAAAAATATTTGAGCACTGGCTGCCAGTAATTTTTTTTGGGGCATGGATAGCTATGACTGTGGCCCTTTTTTATCAGTCAAGATAAAGCAGAACGAGACGGCTTTCATATCGAAAACCGTCTCGTTTATTAATGTACTCAATCCATGTGAATTTACTGTTCTTGATTCTGGCCTGATCAGGCATTAATTTTAGCATTCACAATCTCGAGGATTTCTTTTTCGGCCTGAATGGCTTTTTGTTCAATTTCTGCGCCTTTCGAAATGAGACTGTTGGCTAAAGCTTTATCTTCTAAACCTGCCGCATTGATTTTGACATTCAAATAGGCTCCCATAACGGCTGTGCGAGCACAAAGTGCCCCGACTCCGGCATCGCTAACAGAATTGGGATTGCCCTTTTCTGCCATGGCCTTTATAATTTCGAATGCTTCGAAGGATTTTTCCATGGTTTGCAGAGGGGTTAATGTAGCGTAAAGTGTAGCCTCTTGAATGGCTTTTTTACGGGCTGCTTTTTCTTCTTCGGTGGCTTTGGGCAGGCCAAAGGCATCCATGATTTTATTGAAAGCACGGGTGTCTTCATCCACCAGGTGAAGGAGCTCATCCATCAGGTGGTGGCCTTTTTCAGCCCAATCGCTAAAGTATTCCCATTCTTCGTCCCAGCCTGGTTTGTGAGCGCTAAGGTTAGCTACCATAGTACCAAGAGCTGCTCCAAGAGCTCCGGCATAAGCAGAGATACTTCCTCCGCCCGGAGCAGGCGATTCAGAGGCAGTCTCATAGGCAAATCCTTTAGCCGAAAGATCCACCAGCAGTTTTTGCTTTTCTTCTGCTGCCAGCATGTATTCAATAATTTTTTCTTCCGGTTTGAAAGGTTTCAGGTCATCAAGTCCCATACTCTTGACGGCAATTTTTATTAATTCGCTGTCGGGGACACCCAGGCTGCGCTGCTGTTTGCGAAGGAAATACCTGCCTGCTTCGAGAATAGCTCTGGCAGGCACTAATCCCACTATTTCTGTTCCTGTAACCCTTAAACCACGTAATCTTGCTTTTTCTGATACTTCTTCGAAGGCTACATGCAGGGGTGTTTGCGAAATATTGGTAATGTTCATTGATACTTGAGCAATACCGTACTCGTCGATAAACCAGCCAATGGCCTTAGTGCCTTTTAGGGTTCCTGGTATCCAGATTTCATTTCCTTTCTCATCTTTTTTAATCTTTCCTGTCACCGGGTTCCCTTCGCGCAGGGGGCGGCCTTTTTCTCTTACATCGAAGGCAACTGCATTTGCCCTGCGCGTGGAAGTTGTATTCAGGTTAAAGTTTACAGCGATGAGAAAGTCGCGGGCGCCAACAGCTGTAGCACCTGCTGTGGCATTGAATTCTGCAGGACCAAAATCGGGCTTCCACTCAGGTTTGCTCAGCTTTTCGGCTAATCCTTCATATTCTCCGGCACGCACGTGGGCCAGGTTGCGACGCTCAGGGGTAAATGCTGCATTTTCGTAACAATATACCGGAATCCCGAGCTCCCTTCCAACGCGTTCTCCCAATTTGTGAGCATATTCTATGGTTTCTTCCATGGTAATGTTGGCAACAGGTACCAATGGGCACACATCGGTAGCTCCAAAACGGGGATGAGCGCCTTTGTGTTTCCTCATATCAATGAGTTCGGCAGCCTTACGAATAGCCCTGAAGGCAGCCTCTATAACGGGTTCGGGTTCTCCTACAAACGTTACAACCGTACGGTTGGTGGCCTGACCGGGATCTACATCGAGGAGTCTTACTCCTTCTACATTCTCTATTTCTGAAGTAATCTGGCGGATGATGCCCATATCTCTTCCTTCACTGAAATTGGGCACACATTCGATGAGTTTTTTCATAAATAACTGATTTATAATGATATTCTAAAATTTTCAGCTTTTGCAAAGGTATTGGCTTGATGGCAATCCTGCAAACCTTTGCGGTATTGGCCTTGTACAATCTTTCGCTTTCAAAAAAATCTGTATTTTCGGCCAATTTTAAAAAGTGACTTAAGATGCTTAGGAGACTTTTCCCCTTAGTCTTTTTCCTTTGGGTATTTATTGCCGTGGGGCAGGTATTTCATTTGCAACCCGTACCTTTTACCCGTGTGAAGCTTACCGACGACTTTTGGGCTCCACGTATTAAGACCAATCACGAAGTTACCATTCCTATTTCTATTCAGAAAAGCCGGGAAACCGGACGCATACAGAATTTTGTGGTTGCTGCCCAACTGGCCCCTGGTAGTTTTTGTTCAAAATACCCTTTCGACGACAGTGATGTTTTCAAAATTATTGAAGG
>DDBO01000038.1 GCA_002332755.1 Bacteroidales bacterium UBA2030
CCTCCGGAAAAAACGAAATTATTCGATTTTTAATTTAATTTTGGTATTATTTCAATCAACTTTATTTGATAGCTACAAAATAAGCTCAATACAAAGAGAAATTCTAACCAAAACCCAACATTTATGAGAAAGTTTATGACACTCTGGGTTGTATTGCTCACATTTGGCATGAGCTCAGCCCAGGTAAACCTTGTGGACGGTTTGGTGGCATGGTATCCTCTCGATGGAAATGCTACCGACTTCAGTGGCAACGGCAACCATGGTGTCGTCAATGGCGCTACCCCTTCAGCAGACAGGTTTGGTAATCCAAACAGCGCTATGAACTTTGCTGGAATTGCAAGCCCACAAACGATCTTCGTGCCTTCTTCCTCGAGTCTAAATTTTACAAATCAGGCATCTGTTTCATTGTGGGTTTATATGAACAGTTACTATGGGATGAACAATACCGGTGCCCCTGTAACTCTTGGAACGCATGTATTATGGGCGAAAGAAGATGGTGGTGGTTTTGTGGGGACTGTCTCCGGCCAAAATGACGGCAAATTCCTGGTACACACCAGTCCCAATGGCACAGGTAACCCCATTGAAGCGGAACAAACTGTGCCTTGCAGTAGCATCGGAAAATGGGTGCATTTGGTATTTGTTTATTTCCCTTACGAAACCCGTATATACGCCAATGGGGTCCTGATCAAGAGAAATTATGGGATTAACAGTTTTGCCAATTCTGCTAATAAAGGCCTGTGGTTTGGACGTTATAATGTGTTTTGGTACCCTTTAAACGGGAAACTTGATGAAATCAGGATATACAATAGACCATTGACCGAGGATGAAATCCATGTATTGTACTCCGGAGTTAACCCACCAACAGTAGCCACTACATACTTATGCGGTCCGGGAAGTGCAACAATTACAGCCAGTGGAGCTACAACAGGCCAAGCTTATCGCTGGTACGAAAGCGATACCAGCTGTGCTTTTATTGCTACGGGCCCATCCTTCACAACACCAATTCTCAATCAGTCTCACACCTATTATGTAACTATCGAGCAAAACGGATGGGAAAGTTACCGTGTGCCTGCTCCGGTAATAATAACAGTACAACCGGCAGATATAGGCCAAACATGGACATTACCGGCAAATTTGAATGCAGGCTTGGTTGCCTGGTATCCATTCGACGGTAATGCCAATGATGCCAGTGAAAATCAAAACAACGGAGTAGCTTACAACCTTTTAGGAGGCCCCAATCCTGCCGGCCAGGCCAACAAATCCATGTATTTCAATGGAACTAACTCTTGGGTTGAGGTTCCAAACTCTCCTTCCCTTATGTCACCTACCAATGGTTTGACCCTCACTGGATGGATAAATTCACAGATTAACATTGCCAATTTCTTGTGTAAGATTAACGGGCCTTCCATGAATCCCTTTCAATATCGCACAGGTCTTAATGCGAACCTTGATACTTATTATCTTGGAATTAATGGTCAGGATTATAATTCCGGGAGTTCAATTCCCATTCCCCTCAATGAGTGGTTTCATTATGCTGTAACCTACAATGGGGATAGCATAAAATTTTACATCAATGGTGTATTAAGCAGTAAGGTTAAGCAGCCCGGAACGATCATACCCAACGACCAACGCCTTGAGATAGGGCGCGATGCCCATGGCTCCATAGAATGGGTAAAAGGTTGGCTCGATGAATTAAGAATTTACAATCGAGCCCTTAGTGCAGAGGAGATCCAGAACCTTGCAGGCCAATATAAAATTCTGGATGTCAATCTTTTAACTCTTAATGTTTGCAATGGAAACAGTGCACAGCTTCAGATTGTTAATTCTCAGCCTGGCATTCGTTACCGCTTGTTTATCGATGGAAATGCCACCAATCAAATGGTTTATGGAAACGGCCAAACTCTCATAATATCCTCTCCCCCACTCAGCGAATCTGTAACCCTTACCCTTGAAGCCCTCGACCAAGCCACAGGATGCTCGCGGATACTCAATAATTCGTGGAACGTAAACGTGGTGACACCTCAGCCTGCAATTACACCCTCATTCACAGAAATTTGTAAAGGTGAATCAGTAACCTTAACAGCAACAGGAGGGGTATCTTACCTATGGAGCACAGGACAAACCACTGCCTCCATCACAGTCTCTCCGATAGTAAATACCACCTATACTGTGACCATAACTACTCAGGAAGGTTGCACAGGAACAGCCACAGCCCAGGTTATTGTTCATCCGTTGCCCATTACAGCCGCATGGAGCAATAGTCCTGTTTGTGAAAATCATGATCTCCAACTTTATGCTCTCGGAGGAGAAAATTACAATTGGACAGGCCCTAATGGTTTTTCCAGCAACTTGCAAAATCCTGTAATCCCCTCAATAACCTCGCTCAATTCAGGCTGGTATTTCGTTACCGTTACAGACAATAACGGTTGTTCTTCACCAGATTCCACCTTTGTAAATGTATTTCTCTCATCATACAATACTATAAATCCCTATATATGTCAGGGACAAAGTTACACTTTACCAGGAGGTACAGTTGTCAATCAGACAGGTACTTATATCGATACTATTCCTGCTCATAATGGATGCGATAGTATTATTACGATAAATCTTACAGTAAGACCCTTGCCCGAGATAACGGTTTACAGCAATTCACCGGTATGTGCCGGGGAAACCTTAACCATTGGAGCATCCGCCCAACAGTGTACTTTTTTGTGGCTGGGACCTAATGGATTTATCAGTAACCAACCCCAAATTTCCATACCAAATGCTCAGCCCAATAATGCTGGTTTATACCAGGTAGGAGCCACTGATCCGTGGGGTTGTATGAATTCGGCCACCCTTTTTGTTGAAGTGATCAAGATTGTTCCATCATATCAGGAAGTAGACCTATGTCAAGGGCAGAGTTATACGTTGCCTGGTGGCACTATTGTTTATACATCAGGTATATACTACGACACGCTTGTTTCGTTTCAGGGTTGCGATTCTGTGATTATCTCGCAGGTAACATTCCACGCTGCTCCGGTTCCCTCCATTTACAACCTCTCAACAGATTTCTGCGAGCATCAAACCTTGCACTTGCATGGTGAAGGAGGAACCAATTACTTCTGGACTTTGCCCACAGGTGATACTGTTCATGGGCAGGACCTAATTATTGAAAATGCCAGTGTGGGTTATTTCGGCTGGTACCATCTGACTGTAACTAATGATTTCAATTGCTCTGCAAGCACAATGCAGTTTGTGATGATACTTCCTGTTACCTTTACTCACAACCAGGCAGGATTATGCCCCGGTGATGTTTATCAGCTGCCTTCAGGAGAATATATTTCGGCACCTGGCCTTTATATTGATACCTTACAAAGTCAGTGGGGGTGCGACAGTATCATTTTCAGCGAAATATACGCAAAGGAATTACCTGATTTAAGTTTAATCACCAATTCGCCTGTATGCCCGGGCACCATGGCCTATATTGAAGCATCCGGGGCCGACTTAATCATTTGGTCGGGACCTGGAGGATTCGTGTCGTATGAAAGCAAAATTGTATTACCCGAAGCCACGCCAGAAGATGCCGGTTGGTACTATGTTACCGGAATTGATACCCTTGGCTGCTTTGCCGTAGACAGCATATATCTGATGGTAAGCTGTGAGGGTACGTTAGAAATGCAGGGATTGCTTGCAAATGTACACCCCAACCCATTCAACAATCAGTTAAAACTGCACTTGAAACCCGGCCTAATAGGCCAAACTAACATTCTTTTGTTCGATATTACCGGAAAAGAAATGTACTGGAATGTTGTTAACGACACTCAGGAAATTGAATTAAATTTAGGATGGTTGAAACCAGGCACTTACATTCTCGAGGTTAGAAATGCCGGGTTTGTAAGTCGCATCAAAGTCATTAAAATTTAGCATAGAAGCTTATTTTCAATAATTAAAAAAGCCACTGTTTTAATGGACGGTGGCTTTTTTAAATTATACAAATACAGATGAAATCATGCAAAGAGACTATCCACGAAGGATTTCCTGTCGAAAAGCTGTAATTGATCGATTTTTTCGCCCACTCCGATATACTTTACCGGAATTTTAAACTGATCCGAAATTCCAATTACCACCCCACCTTTAGCTGTTCCATCCAGCTTGGTAAGGGCCAGGGCATTCACCTCGGTGGCTGCAGTAAATTGCCGGGCTTGTTCAAATGCATTTTGCCCTGTGGAGGCATCGAGCACCAGCAGCACTTCGTGAGGAGCATCGGGAATAACCTTTTGCATTACTTTTCGAACCTTAGAAAGCTCATTCATCAGGTTTACTTTATTATGAAGACGACCGGCTGTATCGATAATTACCACATCATATCCATTAGCCACGGCCGATTTGCAGGTATCGAAGGCCACAGCGGCAGGGTCAGCACCCATGGTTTGGGCAATGACAGGCACACCAGCCCTTTCGCCCCAAATTTTCAACTGATCGATAGCTGCAGCTCTGAAGGTATCAGCTGCACCCAAAAGTACGGTTTTACCAGCCTGCTTGAAGCGGTATGCCAGCTTACCAATAGTAGTAGTTTTCCCAACTCCATTGACACCAACCACCATAATCACATAGGGATATTCCCGCTTCTCGAAATCAAAACCCTGAATTACTCCTGGGCGATTTTCTTCCAGCAAGTCAACGATCTCTTCCCTTAGAATTCGATTTAACTCTGAGGTGTTGATGTATTTATCGCGTGCCACCCTATGTTGAATACGTTCAATAATGCGAAGGGTGGTTTCTACTCCCACATCAGCATTGATAAGTATTTCTTCAAGATTATCAAGAATTTCATCGTCAACCTGGGTTTTGCCGGCTATAGCCCGCGCAATTTTGGAGAACACCGACTCTCTTGTTTTCTCCAAACCTTTCTCGAGGTCTTCTTTTTCTTTTTTTCCCAAAAACGAAAACAATCCCATACTAAATTTTTTTTGGCGAAAATAGACATAAATAAAAAAACCGGAGGAGCCACTGCTATATTTTCAGCAAGGCCCCCCGGGACAGCCATGAAAACAAATTATCTTTACTTGTTTTGAGCGAGAAATTCTTTCACCTTGTCATTGGGTACCATGTCTTCGGTGAAAACATAAGCACCGGTTTTAGGTGACCTGACCATACGTATTACCTTGGCCCAGTCTTTTCCTCCAGTTTGCAGGGTAGCAACTACTTTCTTTGCCATATTTTATGAATTATTTAATTTCTTTATGAACGGTAACTCTTTTAAGATAAGGATTGTATTTCTTGAGTTCCAGACGACCAGGAGTGTTCTTTTTGTTTTTGGTGGTAATATACCTCGACATGCCCGGAACACCGCTTGTCTTTTGTTCGGTGCACTCCAGAATCACCTGTACACGTGCTTCTTTACTTTTCTTTGCCATCGGTATGCACTTTTAATTTTTAAGGCTGCAAAATTATGACTTTTTTCCCGAAAAATACCAAATCATAAGTTATTTTTTTTGTTTCCCGGCTGATTCATATTGTTCAAACCTTTATTGAAACCCCTGAGTTTGATAGCAGTAATAATTTTCTTGGTATAAAGCGGAAATTCTGCTTTCATCATCCAATCGTAGTAAGAAGGCTCTTTTAAAAAAACCTCTTCTACAGGTTGTCCCTTGTATTTTCCAAAATTAAACACCTCACGACCTTTGTCGTCGTATACAATATGGCCTGCCAGATCGACATTTTTGAGCATATACGAAACCTGGTGAAGGCTTGTCGTCGTGTTGTCGAAGGTAATGGTTGTTTTATTTTCTTTGTCCTCAACCTCAATACCCTGGTATCTATCCACCTGTGCCAATAGAACCTCATAAGTAGCCAGGGCATCAGCTTCTGCACTATGCGCATTTTCAAGTTCAGCCCCGCAATAGAACTTATAAGCAGCCTTGAGGGTGCGAGGCTCCATTTTATGAAATATATTCTGCACATCAATCATTCTGCGACCTTTGATCTCAAAATCGATACCAGCCCGTAAAAATTCCTCTACCAAGAGCGGAAAATCGAATTTATTGCTGTTGAAGCCAGCAAGGTCGCAATCGCGGAGCATTTGGGCTATTTTATGACCTATTTCTGCAAAAGTGGGTGCATCTTTCACGTCTTCATCGGAAATACCGTGTATGGCTGTTGAAAAAGGCGGTATCGGAATGGTTGGGTTGATGCGTTGGGTGAAAACTTCACGCGAGCCATCAGGATAGACCTTAACAATACTGATTTCTACGATGCGATCATGGCCTACATTTACTCCGGTGGTTTCAAGATCTACAATGGCCAGAGGGCGGGTTAAACGAAGTGGCATAGGATATGCTTTTATTATGTTACTTACACCTTCGGCCCAGAAAGCGGATTGACCGAAGGACAATGGAAAAATCGTCGATAATACGGTAATTTCTAAAGTATAGTAATTCGAGGTTGCGAGCGGTCTGTTCTTGCAGACGTGTACTTTGCCAGGCATCTGCCGGATGAAGCACTCCGGGTCGAAGCAGCAACTTATCCGTCTGCTCCTGTGTTTGGTGAATGCCTACCCATGAACAAAAGCCAAAGAATACCCAAAAAATATTGCGCAGCAAACCCGCCTTTTGCTCAACCTTCCAAATGAATACAGGAAATCCCAGCAGCAATAAAATACTAATGGTTAAATCGGCCAGGCGTTTGTTTCTGCGATTTCGAGGTTGAGTTAATGAGCTTAGGTCGATAATAAAAGGATCGGCCGAAAGGCTGATGGAATTGCTTCCAATTACCGAAAAACTTTCGGGTGGAGCAGTTTTAAATTCCAGATTACGACCCTGAAGGTGCATCATGTGGTCGATAATGCTTTGGGCACTCATATCGGCTGCGCAAAACACAACTTCGTTGATGCCATAAATCCGGGTAATTTCATCTAGGCGCGAAGTATGCCCGATGAAGCCATTTTTCCTCTCGTTTTCGGCATCAAGAGCCACAAATCCGATGAACGATGGTCGGTGGAGTCCTCCCCTGATGATTTCTGCCACACGGTTGCATTCCCCTTCATTGCCCACAATGATTACCCGTTTATTCTCACTGATCCACAATTGCCAATCTTTCCACCCGAGATAATGCAGAAGTAGGCGAGTAAGGGTTAGGCAGATGATACCCCAAAGTGCACCAAAAAGAATCAGTGCTCTCGAAAACCTCAATTCTTCATTAAGCAGCCCGTAACCTGTAAGAATTATTACCGTACCTACAAGCATTCCTTGCAGCACCTTTGTGAGACGAAATGGCCTATCGTAGCCCCCACTCAGATAAACGCTTATCAGCCAGATAAAGATATAGACTGGCAACATGAAATAGACAAAAACCCCTGGATAGTGTCCGTAGCCTCTAAAAATAAAATCTTCCCAATATCCTTTCATGATGAAAATGCCACCATACAAGAGGGCAGCATCCAAAAGGGGCAGAAAAACTCTCTGAAAGATTCGCCGCAGCACCGAAAGACTGGCTCTGGCAAAAATCGCAATATTGATAAGCACTATAAAACGGCTGGCCAATCCAGCTGAAAAGTGCTTTCGGGCAAAAATGGCCATGGCCTGATAAAAGGTAAAAACATAATTTACTGAACTCTTTCGGGTGCTTTCACCTTTATAATGAATGATTCGTGTATGAGGGTAGTAGTAGTTTTTATATCCAGCTTTAAGGATACGGTACGAAAGGTCAACGTCTTCACCATACATAAAATAATCTTCGTCGAGAAGGCCGATTATCTCGAGGGTGCTACGACGAAGCAGCATAAAGGCACCTGCCAATATTTCTACTTCATTTACCTCATCATCTGGCAAATGACCGAGATAATAACGAGCAAAAATGGGACTGCGTGGAAAAACGGAAGTCAGACCGAGAATCTTATACAGTGCAGTGGCTGGCGTAGGCAACCCTCTTTTAGATTCCCGAAGAAAACGTCCCTTACCATCCACCATTTTCACCCCGAGACCTCCTGCGTCAGGGTGTTCATCCATAAATGCAATGGTTTTAGTGAACGTGTCTTCTTCTACCACCGTATCCGGATTCAGCAAAAGCACATATTCTCCTTTAGCCTGCCTGATAGCCTGATTGTTTGCTCGTGCAAAACCAACATTTTCGGTATTGGCGATAACTTTTACTTCGGGAAACTTTTCGGCCAACATATGTATAGAGCCATCGGCGCTGGCATTATCGACCACCCATACTTCAGAATCAATGCCATTACATGCTTTGCGCACAGAATGCAGGCATTGCTCCAAAAAATGTTCAACATTGTAATTAACGATGATGACCGAAAGTTTCATACAATGGATACTAAGTGTACAGATTAAATTGAATCAGCTTCAAGAATATTGCTATCGGTGAAATAAGGTCCCGGTTCATCGTGGGCTAAATAATGCAGGGCTGTTAAAGTAGATACCACCCTGGGGCCCCAATGCGAAGTGAAAAGCCTTTTCACCTCTGCGACAGCATTCTCCTTAGCAGCCCTCGAATTTTTCTGATAAAGTATCACAAAATCTTTCATATCCTGATAAATATCGCTGAGGTGTTCTGAAAGGCTTACCTTCAAGGCTTCTCCCCAACCATAGGCCGCCGGATCGAAAGTATAATAAATGTCGTTTCGTTCAAATTTAATGCGTAGAATATTAAACAATCCCTCCCATTCCTCTTCTGTAACATAACGTTCGTTGGCTTCGGGGTACTCGGGCTCCACCTCAGGCAATAATTCACCTTTGACATAGAGCAAAGGAAGCACCTTCACAAGGTATGATGAAATTTCCTTAACACTTCTAGTATCAGCTTTCTCCATAAAAGAACAATAGTCGAAAGCCACAGCCAGCATTTCAACCACTGTGTGGTTATAGATAGGCAAGTTGGGAATGTCTTCTAATTGCATTCTGCTTATTTTGTGGCAAAATTAGGCCTTTCGTTCGATTATTTGGCAGCAGGGAAGTTCCACCTAATAATTTAACAACCGAAGAAGCTCGATCACCTATGTTTGGATAATACCAAAAGTATTTTTATATTTGCCAAAACCTTTCCCGGCACAAATTTCGTTTACTAAAATTCCGGGAGGTTTTTTTTTATCCAAAATCCAATCGACAAGGCCATGAATGCTTTAAATGTAAAACAAAAAGTTTATGAAGCCGTATTAAGGGCACAGGAGGAGGCAGCCGAGCTGGCCCGCCAGGCCATGACCGAAGCTGACCAGGCTGCACAGGAAGAAGTAAACACCATGGATATTTATGAATCTTATCGTTCTCAATATTTACAAAAAAGCGAAATGTTTGCCAGGCAATTTCAAAAAGCCAGCGAACAGCTTGAAATTATCCGTCGTATCGACCCCAACCGCAAATGCGACGTAGTAGAATTTGGTGCGGCAGTGATTACCTCAAAACAAAAAATGTTCATCGCAATTGGCATGGGTAAAATTGAGATTGATGGTGAAACCTGGTACGTTATTTCTCCGCAGGTGCCCATATTTGCGGCAATGAAAGGCAAACGTGAGGGTGATGAATTCTCATTTAACAACGTTAAACACAAAATAATACAAATTCTTTAGTTCATGCGTCAACTGGCCCGCTTCATTCTGAAAATTACCGGCTGGAAAATTGAGGGAAGTTTGCCTGAACTTAAACGCCTTATTTTGATATCTGCTCCCCATACCAGCATGTGGGATTTTATATGGGGCTTTCTGTTTGCCCGTGCAGTAGGCATTAAGCCCAATTTCTTAATTAAGTACAAATACTTCTTTTGGCCCCTGGGCCCCATTCTGCGGGCTTTGGGGGCTTATCCCGTTTATCCCAATCGCGATACCCGATTCTACAAACAAATAGTAGAACAAATTAAAAACAGTCCTTCTTTTTACTTAATCATAACCCCTGAAGGCACGCGCAAGGCTGTTAAAAGGTGGAAAACAGGTTTTTATAAAATGAGCATAGATACCGAGACCCCTATACAAGCCGGAGCTGTTGATTATAAAAACCGTAAGCTTATTCTAGGACCTGTATTTTATCCAACGGGAAATCAGGAAGAAGATATGCGAAAAATTCAGGGTTGGTATAGGGCTGAATGGGCAAAACATCCGGAAAAATACATAGAACATCCTCCGGCAGGGCTTTAAAACTACTCTAAGATAATATCGTTTGCCGTTGGATTGTATTTCCATCGTCGGTGCGTCCATAGCCAGTTGACAGGGTCGTCCAATAAACTTTCTTCAAGAATTCTTACATAACTGCGGGTTATTTCGCCATAGGGCAAAGCATTCGGCTGAAGGGCTATTTCACGAATAAAGACTGTATAAAATCCACGTTTAGATCGGCGAATACCAAAATAAAAAACCGGAAGATTATATATTCTGGAATATTTCTCTACTCCATGCAACCAAGCTGTGGGATAGCCTAAAAATCTGACCCATATAGCATTCGCTCTGCGCGAGGGATGCTGGTCAGTAATGAAAAAGTAAGCAGCACTGGCTTCATTGCTGCGAAACATGGATGAAGTGGCAGCAATTGGCACAAGATGCATTCCTTGAACAGCTCTCCTATGGCGAATCCATCGATCAATATAAGAATTTGAAAGGGGTTTGTAGAGGCCATAAGTGGTATATTTCATCAGAAGCGGGGCCGCAATGGCTCCCCATTCCCAATTTCCGCAATGGGCCGACGCTACAATAATATGGGGATACTTTACCTCTATTTCTCGCAACTTCTCTGGATTCTCAAAAGTAAAGCGAGAAAGCAGATTATTTGGACTCAGATCATAGCCCTTAATGCTTTCAAGAAAAATATCACTTAAATGACGATAAAAAGACTTCTGGACGGTATCTTTCCACTCCCCAGTTTTGTTCGGAAAAAGACGATCAAGGTTTTGACGTACTACCTTTCTCCGATATCTTATTCCATAAAATAAAAAAACATACACTATCCGAGACAATTTATACAATACCATCCATGGCATCGTTTTGAAAATCAATACCATCAAACGGAATAACACATAAACAATGTAATCTATTACATGTTTCATAAGCAAGGATGGCCTTTTTTGCAAAATTATCAGATATCAGAGCGTAAACGAAAATTAATTAAAAAACAATTTTTATCTTTGTTTCCATACATTGAAATCCTTCTCCATTTTTTGAAACAATCTCTTTATGGCATATCCAATCCGATCAATTAGAAACATTTTACTAATAATTAGCATTTTATTTGTTATCACAGTTCACAAAAGTCCGGCCCAGCTCCAAACTTTTAAGATTCCAATTCAGGAAGAGAAGCTGGTTGACAGTCTTCTCAAAAATCTGAAAACCTCGAGTTGGAATGACACTTTAGTCATCTTTAATCATTTTGCCACTAAAAACCTGGATAAGAACGATGGGGCAATTG
>DDBO01000019.1 GCA_002332755.1 Bacteroidales bacterium UBA2030
TGTTCCTGAAGATTGTGGCCTTCACCAGGAATGTAGGCAGTAACTTCGTTACCATTGGTCAGACGTACCCTGGCTACCTTGCGCATGGCAGAGTTAGGCTTTTTAGGAGTAGTGGTGTACACCCTGGTGCACACTCCTCTGCGTTGCGGGCAAGAGTCCAATGCCGGGCTTTTGCTCTTGTAATTGAGTTTTTGACGTCCTTTGCGAATCAATTGCTGAATTGTAGGCATATCAACTATATTAGTGTTTTTGTGTGTTTTACGACACCTTTGGAAAAGGGGTCGCAAAAGTACACATTATTTTCTTATTACCAATACTTTTCAAAGGTCATTGGCTCTAAGAAGTTCTGTTAATCCATAAAATGATTGGAAAGCTGCATTGCCACACAGCCTGCCGGCTGTCGGGGACAAGGGGAGCGAACCTATGTCTTTTTAAGCGCTGTGTGCGTTTGCGTTTCTTGTGGTTCGCGCCTGAAACCTATATCTTGTCCGTCTTATCAGGTTTCCAGTCATTCCCGCTTTTGCGGTCTGAACTAATCAGATAGCTTCTTTCGAAAGCGGGTGCAAAAGTATAAACAATTTCATTCTCTTCCAAATAATTTTTAGTTTTTTATGAATATTTTTTGACCTCCTCCTTTAAAAGAGAAGTACTATTTATTTTTTTAGTTTTGCCCTTTGCTAACGGGCAATATACATGCACCCTCTTCGCATTCTTTTCATTTCCCGCTGGTATCCCAATAAAGAGGATCCCATGCCTGGACTTTTTGTTCAACGACATGCTCAGGCTGTTGCACTTGAGGCGGAAGTGAGTGTTTTGTATGTACACGCTTTGAGTCGCTCAGCCCAAAACATCAAACCCGGAGTTTATTGCGAAAAAAAGAATGGTGTTACCGAGCTTGCAGTATATTATCGCAGCCTCAGCCTTCAGCTTCCGGGTGTTGAAATCATTAAAGGACTGCTCTACCTGCATTATATGTGGAAAGGCTACAGGATTCTGAAAAAAGAAAAAGGTTTCTTCCAGCTTATCCACGTAAACATATTAACCCGAGCAGCTATCCTTCCCTTCCTATTGAATCTGTTTCAAGGCATCCCTTACATTGTCACTGAACATTGGTCGAGATATTTACCTACAGTAAAAACTTATCAAGGGTTTATACGTAAGTGGATAACGCGGCTTATTGCACGCAGAGCATCAGCTCTGACGGCAGTAACGCATAACCTAAAGGCAGCTATGCAAAGTCATGGCATCGATAATGACATTTTCGAAGTTATCCCCAATGTTGTCGATACCGACTTCTTCACTCCTGCTCCTGAGATGCCAGGCGAAAAAATATTGTTGCATGTCTCCTGTTTCGAAGATCGGTCGAAAAATATATCAGGGTTGCTTAAAGCCATAGCGCTACTCAAGGAAAAAAGAAAAGATTTTAAGGTTTTATTGGTGGGCGAAGGGCAGGATCTTGCGCTTATGATGCAACTGAGCAATCATATGAATTTAATGGATACAGTTGTGTTTACTGGCCTGGCCGAAGGCGAACAGTTGCTTAAATATTACAGACAGAGTTGCTGCCTGGTGATGTTTTCGAACTATGAAAACATGCCTGTTGTAATTAATGAGAGTATAAGCTGCGGCAAGCCAGTTATAACAACTTCGGTTGGAGGCATTCCCGAAATTATGAATGAGCCACCAGAAAAAGGCATTTTGATAGCTCCGGGTGAGATAGAAGGCTTAGCAGAGGCTATGAATAAAATGCTTGATGGCTTTCAGCAGTTCGAACCTGCCCTATTGCATCGCTATGCAGTCGAAAAATTCAGCAAAAAAGCTGTTGGTGATGCTTTCCTGAATCTCTATAAAAGTTGTCTCAATTTGCAATAAAAAATGAATCAGGCCGGAAATCTAAAATTCGGAGTTCTTTGTAATTCAACCCAATTGCAATATTGGCAGGAGCAAGTTATTCTACGCCTGATAGAGGATGGTCATAGGCTGGTGATTGTCGTAATGCCTGAAAACGAAGAAAATGATAGCAAGCAAGGTATCCAAAAGTTGCTGAAATATCCTTACCGTAATTTTTTGTTCCGAATTTATTTCCGATTTCTGCTCAAGCCGGGTGCAAAACAACTTGTTGATGCAGAATACTTATTTAAAGAGTCTGTTGTTTTGAGAGATAAAGGCACAAAGGACAAAAATTTCTATGTATTCAGTAAAAATAGTCTCGAGGCAATACGGCAAAGCGGAGCCCAATTTATTTTACGGTTTGGCTTTGGTCTTATTAAGGGTGAAATTTTAAATATCACACCCTATGGCATTTGGTCGTTTCATCACGATGACCCGGAAGTGGTAAGGGGTGTCCCATCCAACTTCTGGGAAATATATAAGGGACATCCCACCAATGGAGCCATTTTGCAAAAGCTTTCCGAAAAAATTGATGCTGGACTCATCCTCAAACAAGGCTGGTTTCCAACAATTCTTCATTCGTGGGAGGGTAACATCAATCAGGCATATTTTGGGAGCATTGACTGGCCCGCTCAGGTTTGCAGAGATATTCTCCTTAATGGAGATAGAGTGTTCCAGACTGCCACAAAACCCAATCCCGGCAAACTCTGCTTAGCACCCCAAAATATCCCTTTTCTGAAATTTTTACTGAAAATGGGGTATTATCGCCTACGGTACCACTTAAGGGAACTTTTTTGCGCTGAGCAATGGGTAACCGGAATAACAAAGGCTAACCCGGTTTCTTTAATAGAAGGAAAATTAGCCCCGGAAGATTTCATCTGGCTAAAAAACCGCAACCGAAACGAATACCGTGCAGACCCCTCTGGTTGGTTCGATGGGGCGCAGTTAAGGCTTTTTTATGAATACTATAATTACAGTAAGCCAAAGGGCAGTATCTTTACAACAACTTATAATGAGAACGGAAAATTATCATTTGGGAAAGAGACTATAGCCTTAAATGAAAGCACACACCTCGCCTTTCCTTTTATCTTTAATGAAGATCAGAAAGTGTATTGTATTCCTGAAACTTCCGAAAAAAATCAGATTGAACTATACGAATGGGATGAGGTGAAAGGCAGGTTTTTATTTGAAAAAGTACTCATCAGGAAAATTCGGGCTGTGGATACTATAGCCTTCAGGCATAAGGGTTATTGGTGGCTGCTTTTTACAGTTAAGGAAAGAAGCAATTATGAACTTCATGCATGGTATTCGCCGGCACTAACGGGTCTTTACCAGCCACATGCCCTTAACCCGGTGAAAACTGATATCAGGTCGGCAAGGCCAGCCGGAGGAATTTTTCGGTATAAGGATAAGATTATCAGACCAGCTCAGAATTGTTCCCCATATTCCGGTAAGAGTGTTGTTCTGAATGAGATTGAAGAACTTAGCCCTACTGCATTCAGGGAAAGGGTTTTTAAGGAGATACGCCCCATGTGGAACAGTATTTACAACCAGGGCATGCATACCCTTAATTTTTCAGGACCTTATTTAATAGTAGATGCCAAGAGGCACATTTTTGTGCCAAATAATTTTAGAAATAAAATCAGAGATAAATTCAGAAGACTCAAGAGCTGGCTTCTGTAGTACTAAAGACGCTTTCTCATCAGAATAAACTGATTCATCGTATAGTTGTAATCTCTCCGTTTGCCCCTTTCAAGTAAATAAATAATTGGGCCAGCGATGAGCGAAAGCGGACTCAATGCCATCACCACCAGGAGCCAAAAAATACGCCAGGCTTTGAGTAAGGGGTGTTTAACGGCTTTTATCCTATCGGGGTAACTTCGGAAATACCGAATTACCAGAGAATAAATTGTGGTAAATATACCCCCAAAGCTTTCAGTAGCCAAAACAATGAATCCATTTTCACGGGCAAGACTTACCAGGTTACTGCGTGAATGCCTCATGTAGTCTTCTTCGCTCCAGGCAGGATAAAGATAATCGGAGGTCACCATGAAATAGCCCCAGGTTCGTAAAACCCGGTTAACTTCCCTGAAGAATTTGTCTGGGTGGGCAATTAAGGGTAATACCTGAAAACATACTACCCCATCGAAGGTGCCATCTTCGAAGGGAAGGCTTGTACCATCTTCAATCCAAACATCAGTAGTTTCTATGTCGGGTACAAGGTTATTGATCTCGTAATGGCGGCGAGTATTTGTGCCAATATATTCCGATACTTCATCAAATAACTCCCTGTATGGCTTGGTTCCTGCCCCAATGTCGAGAACTTTTCCGCTATACATTAACCTGTAATAGCGTATCTTATCCCTAAGCATCCACAAGTTGATCTTAAGCTGGGTGTACTTAAACCAGTTTTCGATAAACCTGATAACAAGTTTTTTCATGTTTTGCTTTATATCTGAAAAAAACTGATATGAAATGCGAAGTTAGGAAAAACCTATAAAAAAAAGCTACCCCCGCATTTAGGGAGTAGACCAGAGAATATTTTTATAGATATCTGTTTAGAAGGTCTTTAAGAGAATTTTAAGTCCTCCCTCTTTGCCTTTGGCTACAAAAACATGCGTATTATTAGAAGCCACAAAGTTGGCAGATCCTGGATAAACTGAATTATCCCAAACCCCCACCACATCGATTACGTTTCCCGATGTGGGAGGTTTTGCAAACAACACACCATCGGCGCCATTTGCAAGGTAAATGTAGTGATCATCAGCCGAAACGGAATTG
>DDBO01000234.1 GCA_002332755.1 Bacteroidales bacterium UBA2030
AATAAATTACAAATAATTGAAATTCATTATATTTGTTAAAAATTATTGCAATGCGTTTGGATGTTTATTTGGTTAAAGGTAATTGGTTTAATTCGCGAACATTGGCAGCAGAAGCTATACGTAAGGGATGGGTTTCTCTGGATGGAATTCAACAACTAAAACCTTCTTTTCAGGTGGATGAATTGGCACCGCATATTGTGGAAATAAATACTGCCGAGTTATGCCCATATGTTAGTCGAGGAGGGTTGAAGCTCGAAAAGGCCATCCATGTCTTTCAACTGGATTTAGCCGGCAAAATTGTTCTCGATATAGGAGCATCTACAGGAGGGTTTACCGACTGTGCCTTAAAGCATGGTGCTGCTCAGGTTTGGGCTGTAGATGTGGGTACTTCGCAACTTCATGCATCTTTGAGGGACAACGCGCGAGTTATCAGCCTCGAAAATACAGATATTCGCGGGTTCGATCCTGAAGCCAAAGGAGTTCCACGGGTTGATTTTGTAGTATGCGATGTTTCTTTTATTTCCCTACACCATATAATTCCGCATCTGACCAGGTTTTTAGATCCTGAGGGATTAGCTGTATTGCTGGTAAAACCCCAATTTGAAGCCGGTCCTCAATACTTAAATAAATCAGGACTCGTAAAAGATGTCAAAGTACATATGCAGGTATTAAGAAAAGTAGAATATTGGCTTAATACAGAAGGTTTTAAGTTAAACCAATTAACATATGCTCCCTTGCAGGGTAAGGCTCATAATATTGAATATCTGATTATGGTGAGCCGCACAGGAGAGAATTGTACAATTGAGGATAAATTGTTGGTAGAAGCATTTGCTAAAAACGGCTGGTAGGAAAGGTAGTTTTACAAAAGAGGGGATGGATAAATATGATTATTATTTAAAAATAAGAGAGGCTGCCCCCTATTGAGACAGCCTCTACATTTTATTTTGAAAGGGAGTTATTGTTTATCCCACCACATGCGGGTTTCAAAGGTGTCATCTCCCATCTGGGCTTTTGCGGCCTGGTAGTTGGTACCATTTACGGTTTGTTCTTCCTGAGGATAGGTGAGTCGGCGGGGAATATCTTCAGCACCTAAAGCCTCGAAAATAACAGGATTTCCACTCAGATCGATCCATGTTACTTCGCCCGGATGTACTAGGGTTTTGGGGAAGCCGGTACGACGGTATTCGCTCCAAGCTTCATATCCCTGAGGATAGAGAGCAATGTACTTTTGGGTGAGGACGGTTTCCTGATTTGCGGGCGGGAGTGCAGCAATAAATGCGTCAATGGTAGCTGCATCCAAACCCCAGTATTCACAAGAAGCTCTCACACCATTGATATAATGGGTCTGGTCCCAATTGTTGATTTCGCTTAACATAAATTCAACTTCAGCATAATCCATCAGTACAGTAGCGAAATCAGGAGCCAGGATGGCATCACCTGGCCAGCTCGAACCTTGAGTACCAATCTGCTTGGTAATGTCATCGGGCATACCATAGGGCATTCCGTGGATACCTTCACCGAGCATGGTTGGGTTCTTTACCGGAGCAGCAAAGATAGGCAACCTTGGGTCTTCCACTCCATCGAAAGGATTGGGCTTAGCAGCGCCACCTACGGGAATACCTTTCAGGAGATCAACAAATTGAGCAGTGACTGCAAAGTCGGTGCGGTTGTCAACATAGTAAGCATTCCACATAGGAGCGGTGTTGGGAGGTGAGGTCAGGTATTTGAAGGCAGCGTTGTCGGCATTGCTTTCGAATACACCACCAGCAAGGGCTTCGTCGATGTATTGCTGGGCTTTTGCGGCATCAGCTTTTTTCATGCGAAGAGCCATACGGAGCTTGAGGCTATTGGCAAATTTTTTCCATTTAGCCATGTCGCCACCATAGATAACGTCACCTTGTGTCCAGCCGGGTTTATTTACATCAATCTGAGCAGCGGCTTCTGTCAGCTCCTGGATAATAGCCGGGTAAATATCCTGCTGCTTGTCGTATTTGGGCAGGAATAAGCGGTCAGATTTACCTTTCAAGGCATCGAAGTAAGGAATATCACCATAAAGGTCGGTCAGGTGCTGGAAAGCCCAGGCACGCAGAATGCGAGCTGAAGCAATTTGGTTAACATTTGCGCCATAGGCCGACATTAACCCGGCTTTGTCGGGATTTTCGTTGAGCTCAATGATTTCATTGAGGTCGGAAAGAATGGTGTAAATAGTTCTCCAATATCCGTTGTTTACATTCTGACGAATGTTGTAACGGTCTTCATCGGTATAGTTGTTTTGTGACCAGTATTGTGCCCAAAGCATGCTTTGACGGCCGCCCCACCATGCGTCGAAAATATTGTCGCAAAGTTGTTTTTGGGCATTGGTCATAAATGCGTAAGTCGGGACATCAATGGGTGCGTTAGGATTTGTATTGATTTCTTCAAAATCCTTGGTGCAGCCTGCAAGAATTACCAGCGATAAGCTGAATACTACGGCTATTTTTTGTATTGTTTTCATACTTCTCAAATTTTAAGATTAGACCATAATTAGAAATTGCAGCTCAGGTTTACACCAAACGAACGCAGCGAGGGGAGCTGTCCACCTTCAATACCCTGAATATTGCCAGCACTGGTGGTGTTTTCAGGATCGATGTGTTTGCAGTCTCTACCCCATATAGCCAGATTACGACCATAGAGAGAAATCCGGAGGTTCTGGATGGGGCCAGTATATTTTGCAGGAATGGTGTATCCCAGTCGCAGTTCACGCAATTTGATGTAAGAAGCATCAAACACGTTCTGTGCAGCCGGACGAGAATAGTGGTCAGCTGCCCAGCGGATAGCCGAGATATAGGTCTCGTTTTTCACCGGATTATCCACTACATTACCGTCTTTATCAATATAAGTAACAGTGCCATCAGCATTTAATTGACCATAAACACCATCATTCAGCACACCACCACCATCGGCTACATCATCACGTACATTTTTGCCATTGGCGTTGGTTAATGCGGTTTCTTCTAAGATACCGCTATAAATACCCCACATATAGGTAGTGCTAAATAATTTGCCTCCATGCTGAATGTCGATGAGAGCGCTGAAATCAAATCCTTTGTATTTGAAGGTATTGGTGATACCTGCATTCCAGTCGGGCAAAACGCTACCCAAAGACTGAACAGCGGTTGTTTTCAGATAACGACCGGTTTTATCAACCACCTTGTTTCCTTGAGCATCATACACGAAGTCAGTACCCACAAGTTGTCCATAGGCTTCACCCACACGTGCTTCGATAGAAATATTGAAAGGACCATTGGCAAGGCGCAAGCTTTCCACACCTTCAGCCAGTTCTTCCACCTTGTTCTTGTTGGCACCAAAGTTGACCAACATATCCCACTGGAAGTCACGATATTTTACCGGAGTCAGTGAAAGCTGGAGCTCTATACCACGGTTAGAAATAGTACCTGCATTGATCATTGCCGATACAAAGCCTGATGCAGCAGAGATGGGTACATTAAAGATCTGATCGGTGGTCTTCTTGTAATAGTAGGTTACATCCAATCCAACCCTATTCTTGAAGAAACGGAGTTCAGTACCAACTTCCCAGCCCAGAGTGCTTTCAGGTTTCAGTTCGGAGTTGTTCAATGTACTCGGCATAGAGTAACGGATGTCGCTTCCAAAGTTTTGGAAGTTATCATAGAGGGTGATGAGACGATAAGGATCAGTGTCGTTACCGACCTTTGCGATACCGAGTCTCAATTTTGCAAGATCCAGCCAACTGGCTTTTCCATCCATAGATGGCATTTCTGTGATTACATAGCTAAGAGTTGCTGAAGGATAGAGGTACGACCAGTTGTTTTTGGGCAGGGTAGAAGACCAGTCGTTACGCAAGGTGGCATCGAGGAACAGGAAGCCTTTATATCCGAGGTTTAAGCTACCATAGAGAGAGTTAATGGCTTTTTCGGTTGTCTGGTCGTGAACCAGGGGATTTGACAATGAATTGAGCAGGCTGTAGAAGTTAGGGATTACCAATCCGCCCTGGGTTTCGCCACCGTTAAGTTCATACTGACGATGCATACGGTTGCCACCGAATGTCAGTTTACCGGAGAAGTCTTCCCAACGTTTTTCTGCTTCAAAGAGGAATTCGGCGTTAGTCTCTGTAACTTGGCGAACGTCTTCCAGATAGTAGGGAAGTGCCTGAGAACCAATAGACACTCTTTCCTTGTTGCGGAAGGTGTAAGTATCAAGGTTGTATTTTCCTGTAACCTTTAACCAATCAAGAATCTGGTAGGTGAGGCCTACGTTGCCATAGTAGCGGTCACGCCAGTCTTGAGTATAGTTCATGTAACGGGTCCAGTAATAGTTGTCAGAATAGTTTGGTAAGGGGTCATCCCAAGCGCGGCGGTTCCATGTACGCATGGTACCATCGGGATTCATATAGTTTTTCATCTTCTCCATGTCGAGTTGACGCTGACCCCACTGGTTGAATTTCTGCATTACGTTGTTGTCATCATAACCTGTCGCCGGACGTCCCAATGCATAGGTTTTGATGTAATTAATGCTTGTGAAAGCTTCCAGTTTTTTCCCAAACTTGCTGTTTCCGTTGAAGTTCAACGAATTGCGGTTGAGTTTGGAATTAGGCATGTATCCATTGGAAGTGAGATTGGTATAAGATAAGCGGAAAGCTCCGTTTTCGTTTGCACTGGTAAGTGCAACGTTATTGGTCCAGCCAACCTGTGTTTCAAAGAAATCTTTAACATCGTGTTCAGGAGCCACCCAGGGAACGGTTTCCAGCTTGTACGGGGTTCCATCCGGATTGGTGGTGGGTTTGCCAAGAGCTTCCCAGTCATAAATGCTCCAGTAGGGGAGATATTTAATATTGGGATCGTATTTGGGTCCCCAGCTTTCGTCGGTGGCATAGTCGGGCAACAAATATTCGATTCCGTTTATTTCCTGAACCAGGAATCCATCTTTTGTGCCAGGGCCATCGAAAACAGTACCACCACCGTAAAGGTTCTGATATTTGGGCAGATAGGCAACATTTTCAAAGGTGACTCCGGAGTTGAGTGATACCCCAATGCCTTTAGCCTTTCCAGGTTTGCCTTTTTTCGTAGTGATGAGGATAACACCATTAGCAGCACGAGCACCATAAAGAGCTGCAGCCGAGGGCCCTTTCAGTACGGATACCGATTCAATGTCGTCACCGTTGATGTCCTGGGCCATGTTACCGTAGTCGTAACCACCGGCACCGCGAGCGGTGTTTGTAGTATTGAAGTCACTATTATCGATAGGAACTCCATCGATTACGTATAAGGGGTTATTGTTACCCGTCATGGAGTTTACCCCACGGATGAGAACACGAGAAGAACCCCCAAGGTTACCCGACGAGCTCGTAACCTGCAAACCGGCGATCCTACCCGAGAGGGCATTGATCATATTTGGCTGCCGGGACTGGTTAAGTTCATCCCCTTTAACGTCCTGTACAGCGTAACCCAACGATTTCTTTTCGCGGGAAATACCTAAGGCAGTCACCACAACACCTTCAATTGCTGTCATTGTAGGTTTCATTTGAACATCAATAACAGTTTGGTTACCAATGGTAACTTCCACTGTCTGCATGCCTACAAATGAAAATTGAAGTACTTTAGCGTTGGCAGGCACATTCAGAGAATACTTACCGTTGAGGTCGGTAACTGTACCCACTTGTGTGCCTTTAGCAAGAACAGAAACACCGGGAATACTGGAACCATCTTCTGCATTGGTTACCGTACCAGTAATCTGCCTTTGAGCATTTACCTGCAACCCCAGCAGGGCCAGGAAAGCAAGCAAGAACGGAATTTTTCTCATAACAGTTAGATTTTGGTTAGTAATGAAGGTTAGATTAACTTTTAAGAAGGAACTACAGAAAGTTTATGTTGGCTGGTTTTCTGTACATTATATTTAAAAAGATAAATATGTGTCTCCACATTTTCATCTTTTTGGTTATGGGGTGCAATTTAATACAATTTGCAATCGGTTTGCAAGCATTTTATAAACTATTTTTAACTTTTTTTTAGTTTTTATTTCTTAACTAAGTAGTTAATAATTTGGTTAGAATGACATAATAGTTGAGAAACTGATAGATGGAACTTAATGCAGCGTGCTAACTTACAGCTGCATGTACCGCAAGTGATATCTGTAAAGAAGGATGAATAGTGCAGTAATGGCAAAGTCAACTACCGGAAAGGGATAATCTTTTATCATCACTACCGGCAGAAGAGAGAGAAGAACCTGGGCAGCAGTATAAAGGTGAAAACCTGCTGCACGCAACCTCCACATTAGTATAGCTCCAGCCAGGGAAGCAGAAAACAGTATAGCCCCTGTAATGAAATACTTGGGGCCACCCGACATGATGATATCAAGTCCGGGAAAAGTTAGGGTACCAGCGTCGAAGAGCTTTTGAAATTCATTGAAAAACAGACCATATGTCCAATATACAAAAGCGCCTGTGCCACTTCCAATAAAAGTAAGAATACATAGAGCAGTAAGCAAGTCAGGCCTTTCTATGTAAACCTTTTCCTTTTCTTTCTCAAAGGTAGGGTCTTCCATTAAGTAAAATTGAATATTCCACACAAATTTACGGAAAACTTTTTTGTTTTCATCAACCCAGGCTTCCTATTAGGGATTCTACTTCATTCAGAATTTCGCATGAGGCCACCAGTTTCTTCATGGTATTGTGATCATTATAAAGCGGGCGGTCGACATCGAGAAACTCTACGTAGCGACGAATGACTTCTTTAGCGCGGGTGGTTCCTCTGCCAAATTGGTAGTCGCGGAAATCGAGAGCCTGGGCGGCGGCCATAAGCTCTATCCCTAATACTCCATACGCATTATCGAGTATCTGGAAATTTTTAAGGGCGGTATTCATACCCATCGATACAAAATCTTCCTGGTCGGCGGCAGCCGGGATGCTTTGAATAGATGCAGGCATGGATAATATTCGCTGTTCAACGATCTGCATGTCGGCAGTATATTGGCTTAGCATAAGCCCGGAGAACATGCCGGCGCCTTTGGTGAGGAAGGCAGGTAAGCCAACGCTGAGGGCCGGGTTGTTAAGGCGGTTGAGGCGCCTTTCGGAGAGTACACTAACCATAGTAATGGCAGCCCCCGCCATATCCATGGGAAGTGATACCGGTGTTCCCTGAAAATTAGCTCCTGATAACTGTAAGTTCAGTTCAGGGAAGAAAATTGGATTATCTCCAACCCCATTAAGTTCAATTTCAACCTGACTGCGGGCCCAGGCCAGGGCGTCGTGTGCAGCACCGATTACCTGAGGTGTGCTTCGCATAGAGTAAGCATCTTGCACTTTACATTTGAGCCTACCGGCGGCAAGGTCTCCTCCGTCTACCATCATACGAATAGCTCGTGCACTGCGTACGGCTCCCGGAAATCCTCTAACCTGGTGAATCAATTCATGATAGGGCCTGAGGTTGGCTTTCAGCGCTTCAAGCGACATCGCTGCCGCTATTTCGGCCTGTTTGAGCCAGCGGTTGGCATCGTATAAAAACAAGGCACTCATGGCTGTAAGCACATTGCTCCCGTTGATGGCAGCCAGCCCGTCTCGTGCCTTCAGACCAGGAATCGGAATTCCTGCACTTTCCATGGCCTCTTTTCCATCCAACAGTTCTCCCTTATAATAGGCTTTACCTTCTCCCATTAACAAAAGGGCGATTTGCGACATGGGTGCAAGATCACCGCAAGCCCCTACAGATCCTTTGGTACACACATAGGGTGTAACCCCCTTATTTAGCATTTCTACGAAGGTAAGCGTAATCTCGGGTCGGCAGCCGCTATTTCCGTGGGCATGCACATTGATGCGTCCCAACATTGCGCCCCTTACCCATTCTTCCGGCATGGGTTCGCCTATGCCTGCCGCATGATTATAAATAAGGTATTTCTGAAACTCCATTACCTGCTCATCGTTGAGAACTACCTCCGAAAATTCTCCTATGCCTGTGTTCACCCCG
>DDBO01000134.1 GCA_002332755.1 Bacteroidales bacterium UBA2030
TTTCGCGGATGCTGCGCAGCGTGGATAACCACGGATTTTAAAGGTCTATAAAGAATTTCCTTATAAAAATCCGCGCTAATCCGTACTCATCCGTGTTATCCGCGGCTACAGATAAGCGTCCGGTATTTTTAGCCACGGATTTTCGCGGATGCTGCGCAGCGCGGATGACCGCGGATTTAAAAGGTTTAAAAAAATAATCCGCGTAAATCCGTACTCATCCGTTTTATCCGCGGCTAAACTTAAGCGTCCGGTATTTTCAGCCGCGGATTTCCACGGATTTTAATTTTTTAAAAGAAAAGAATCCGCGCTCATCCGTTTTCATCCGTGCTATCCGCGGCTACATGTGAGTGTCCGGAATGAGCTGCAAGTAAACAGAAAAGGCTGCCCCCAAAGAGACAGCCTCATCATGAACAAATCCAAAAATTTCTATTTAATATTCTCGCTCAGGGGCAATCCGTATTCCTCTACCATGCGGATATTCATTTTCTCCAGCTCATCGAGGATGGGATTGTAAAGCTCGGGCAAAACGGGACGATATACACCGGTGAGGTTAATCTGTCCTTCCAGAATCATCTGAACCCCTATGGCAGCAGGCAAGGCCACGGTGCGGGCCACACTGGTGTCGGTAGCCGGTGTACCAAAGTCGAGCATGCGCGAACGAATCACCTCCTGTTTCCCATCGGGATAGCTGGCCAGGAAGGTATGCTGCATCACCACCATATCGCGCTCGTTATATCCCAGCTCCATTTTGGCAATCATAAGATCGGAAGTGATTTCGAAGGGGGAATCTTCGCCCCGGTTCATGGGTTTATCCTCAAACAGGCCGAGCCATTCCATGGCATCGAGCGCATGGGCATGATAATCGATATGCAGATAGTCGGCCACCATGCGACGAATATCTTTAGCATCAGTGGCTCCGATCATCATGGCCACAAATTCTGCATAGGTTTTACCTGTAAAGTCATACTTGTCGTAGGAAATCAGCTTCAGGGCCTTCATGGCATCGAGGGTTTCGCACCAGCCCGGATAGCGGAAAGTACCCCGCATCATGGTCTGGGCTTCGGGGATTCCATAAATATCGATATAACTTACCGAATCGCGGTTAGGATAAACTTCCAGCATGCCCACCTCCGGAAAATCGACCTTAAACGGATTTTTGAAGAGGTCTTCGGTGGGTATCTGATGAATTTTCCCGTGGCGCAGGTAACGGGCGTCGTTGTTGCCGGCCATTACTACCCCCTTGGGGCTCCAGGAGAATTTATATTTAAAAGGATTATTTGCGGCTTCAGGGGCAGGCAGGGCGCCACATATGCTATAAAATTCTTCAACTTTTCCCCCTTTACCATGAATATGGTCAATGATACGCATGGCCGACATGTGGTCGATGCCTGGATCGAGGCCAAGTTCATTCAAAATAATTATGCCAGCCTCTTTGGCCTGAGCATCGAGGGCTTGCATCTCCGGCTTCACATAAGAAGTGGTTACCATGTGTTTTTTCTGCCTCAGGCAAGCTTTGGCAACAGTGAGGTGGTGAATCCAGGGAAGAAGGCTTACCGTGAGGTCGTGTGCGGATACCATCGATTCTAAACCGGATTCATCCTCCACCGTCCAAGCAATCGATCTTCCATTGGGGTGGCCGGCAATCATTTCATCGGCCTTAGCACGAGTGCGGGTGGCTACCGTCACCTCAAACCCTTTATCCAACAGATATTTTACGATGGGCCTAACAACAAGTCCAGCGCCCAGAATGAGTACTTTTTTCATAAAATCATTTAATTTGAAGTGTTTACTTAAGATATTGTGTTAAATACGAATACTCGGGAGTCAGTTGTCCTCTGAAAAGAATAAGGGCCCTGCGAATAGGAGCAGGCAGACCGGCTTCATCCGGATTTTCCGCGTTGTAGTTTGCATGAGCGATAGCCCTGACAAATGGCCTAAGCATTGTACTAAAAGCAATAGACGAATCCCGTGGCAATTCGGAGGGAAGAATATCGACGGCCATTACTTGCAATCCTTCTCCTTCATAACCAAAAGTGATTTCGTGCTTTTCAGGATTATAAACATATATTGGTTCGTCGGGCTCAGTTCCTTGAAGGGTAGCCTCTACCGATCCATTCGGATCGCAGGTAATATCGCCCACGACAATCAATTTAGGTCTTGCACCATTAAAATGATTTTTAAGCATATAATCACGGGTAAAAATCTTGGGATAACGGGCATCCCAGTACATCCCATTGATAAGTACGCTCAGGTGCGGCAGGTATTGCTCAAAAATGCCATGATAGTTTTGAGGATTCCTGTAATAATCTTCCAGTTCAAATGTTTGGGCTTGATCATTGGGTTCACTAATATGCTCCTCACGAAAAACTACTCGGTAAAGCAAATTATTCCGATAACAACCAGACTCTTTGAGGGTTAGCAAATCTTTAGGAGCAATTTCCTGAATGGGCAATAGCGACAAAATTTCCTGTACGCCACCTGACACATTCCCGTAACCTGTTATTCCAATGGTAAAAGGACATAACTCTTCGGGCAAACCCTCGGTGGCTAACTGAAAACCCACCTTTGATATTGCATCTCTTGCTTCTTCAAGGTCTCTGTAATGCCGGGCTTGCTTCAATTGCAGAAATGGAGTTTCGTATCCGTAGTACCTCAATCTTAGTCCCAGTGTCCACAAAGTATTGATAGCTCCGGCCAACCCGGCAAAACGTCCAAAGAAAATCAAACGCTTGCCCAGGCCATCGGTTATTCGTTCATAATCAATGAGCGTACAACCTAACTCCATCAACCTTCTAAGCATAGGCATATTATAAGGCTGGCCCTTTATCACATGCGAAAAAAAGACATATGCCTTACCTGATTCAAGCTTTTCAATCGGAATCTCCTTTACCCCGAAAATAACTTCTGCATCACTCAGATTGGATACAATGCTGGCTCCTGTATTAAGATACTGCTCATCAGCAAATACTCTTTTTGAGGAATGCTCTACCAATACTTCCAAGCCATCGTTTTTTATAAAACCCTCCACATGACGAGGTATGAGCGGAGTTCGACGCTCTGCCTTGTACTTGTCTTCATGCCGGATCCCTATCCTCACAGACATATAAAATTTGTATTATTGTTACTTAGAAAACGTTTGCAAACATACAAAAAAGCCCCATTTATCCAAGTTTTCACCTTAAGGTATTTTTTTTCTATTCCGCTCTCCACACTCCTCGTTTAATGGGATATCTCTCTGCTTTTTCTTTGCCAAATACCAATCTCCTCAAATCCGTTTTAAAAATACAAAACCCTGCCCCTGGGAGTAAAAGCCCCAATGACATGAGAAAAATATCTTAAAATCAAAAACGTGCTTGGTATTCATGGTTTTAGGTTTAAATCCAGTGTTGGTAAGCGTGTTGTTTCATTCTTTCAATTCAAAAACAAACTTTAGTGTTAAACCAAAACCCGCTTACTGAGGCTGATGCATTTTATAAAAACATCGCCTTAGAACAGGCTATAAGGGAAAAATTATTACCATACATTAAATCACAAAAAACATCTAATTATCAATAAATTATAAACATTAAAGCAGCAGCTGAAAAAACCGAAAATTCTTCACTTAAAATTGCTATCCTGCTATTTCTCCTGGTTTTTGGAATGATTGTTGAGTAAATATTTCCACCATTTAAGAGTGAATCATCCGTAAAGCATACCGATAGGTAAGATTCTGAAATTCGTTCTTTGAGAAAACCACCCTCACGGCCTCCTTTCAGGGTATTATTCTGCATCATGGGCCAGTTTCTATGGGCAGAATTGCCAAAAATGCTAATACATTCGCCGAAAATGCGGTAATTTGTCTTCTATTGCCCAAAACCAAATTTCATACCTTATGAAAAAAATCGTACACCTCATTGTGTTTTTTATTGCCGGAATCACTGCAGGATTCTCGCAGGGCTCCAACCTTGTGGTGTTTTCTGAGAATGGTGAAAGGTTTTATCTGATAGTAAACGGCCTAAGGCAAAACGATGAAGCTCGTACCAATGTGAGAATAACCGGCCTTTCTGCACCGAGTTACAAGGTTAAAATCATTTTTGAAACTCCGGGTTTGAAATCCATCGACAAGACTATTTATTTTGCCGAAGAGGAAGATGTAGAGGCCACTTATATCATCAAACGCGATAAAAAGAACCGGCTTGTTCTTCGATTTATGAATCAGGTTGCTCTGCCTGCCGTCATCCAGCCCGCACCCAATCAATATGTAATCCCTTATCACACAACCCCGCTTCCACCGTCCCCTCCTACCAATATTCTCCCTCAAAATCAGGCGGGAGTCAATGTTTCGGTAAATGATCCCAATACGGGATTCAACATGAACATTGGCATTAATCCTCCTGGACAACAAGGAAATTACCCGTATCCACCTCAAGGGCAATATCCTCCCCAAGGGCAGTACCCTCCGACAGGACAATTTTACCAGATGCCCGGCTATTCAGGTCCTGTGGGTTGTCCCTGGCCGTTAACGCAAGACCAGTTTGAAAGCGTACTTCAATCCATACGTTCCAAGGCATTTGAAGACAGTAGGTTAACCATTGCCAAACAAGTGATAGATGCAAATTGTCTGCTTTCTTCCCAGGTCAAACAAATCATGCTGCTTTTCAGCTTTGAGGGCACCCGACTCGAACTCGCCAAATATGCATATGGACATTCTTACGACCCGGGAAATTACTACATGCTCAACGACGCCTTTACTTTTGAGTCGTCGATCGAAGAATTGAACAACTACATACGTCAGGCCGGCCCTGTGGGGCAACAAATCCGACCTTTACCACCCGTATATGGTGGGGGTACTGCCTACACTGGACCGGTTGGATGTCCTTATCCCCTCAATCAGCAACAGTTCAGCCAGGTACTGAATTCCATTCAAAACAAAAAATTTGAGGATTCAAAGCTTACCATTGCCAAACAGGTCATTGGTTCTAACTGTCTCTGGACGGCTCAGGTTAAAGAGATAATGTTACTTTTTAATTTTGAATCTACCCGCCTCGAACTAGCTAAATACGCTTACGGACATACCTACGACATTTCCAACTACTACATGTTAAATGATGCATTTACATTTGAATCGTCTATAGAAGAGTTAAACACATACATCCAGGGATATCGATGGTAGTTCTTTTATAATCCTGCTAACAATTCATTAACAGCCGGCAGCCTTGCCGGCTGAATTTTTTTCCCTAAAATTGCAGCCGTAAAATAACTCAAACAGATTATAACCTAAACCATTTGAGGCATGAAAAGAATAGTAATGTATGTTGTTGCCCTTGTTTTGTTGGCAGCATGTGGAAGCAGGCAGAATAAAGAATTACCCAAAGTAACTTTCGACCTGACTGAACTCGAAACCGTGGCCCCACAATATGTAGGACAGGAAATCACCCTGAGCGGCACGGTTGACCATGTATGCAAACACGGAGGCGGGCGTATGTTTCTGGTGGGTAGCAAGCCCTCGGCCCGCATCCGCATCGATGCAGGAGAAAACATGCAGTTTGACGCTGCCTGGGAAGGCAAAACTGCTTATGTGACCGGCATCCTCGAAGAGTTGCGTATCGACAGCGCTTACCTGGCCAAATGGGAACAGGAAGTTAAAGAAAAAAAGGGTGGAGACCATTCCTCTGGCGTACACATGGGTGAAGCCGGTCACGAAAATGAGGAAGAAGGCGACATAGAAGCTGAACTCCAAAGAATCGCAGATTATCGCACTGCTATCCTCGACAGCGGAAAAGATCACCTTTCCTTCTACTCAGTCAAATGTTCCAGCTATGTTTTGGCCGAAGATGAGGCTGCAGAAAAAAATGACACAACAAAGTAGATTATTCAAAATGTGATGATTATTCAAAAAAACCTGGCTGCGTGCCGGGTTTTTGTTTAATCTGCCGATGTTTTTTTTCGTACTTCGTGTCTAATGTTTTAAAATCAAAAAGCAAACCATGGATTTTATAAAAAACTGGAGGAGATATAATCGGGCCCTTCACCGCGACCTGGGTTACTTATTTTTTGCCCTGACGGTTATTTACGCATTGTCGGGTATAGCCCTCAACCACATCAACGAGTGGAATCCAAGCTATATAATTACCAATAAGACACTCACGCTGGCACCTGTTGCAAATCCCGAATCGCTTACCCGAAAAGACATCAGCAACCTGTTGGTTGCCTGCGGCGAGAGTCCAAAGTTTAAAAAATACTATATGCCTTCGGAAAATACTATGAAGATTTTCGTGGATGGAGGTACGGTGAGAATCAATACACAAACAGGAGAAACAGAAGTAGAACGAATCAACAGAAGGCCTATTTTTCACACAGTCAATTTTCTGCACTACAATCCCGGTCGATGGTGGACCTGGGTTTCCGATATATTTGCCGGAGCACTCATTCTACTCGCTTTCACGGGTTTATTTATTCTAAAGGGAAAAAATGGAATTACCCGACGCGGAGCCGTGTTGACCCTGCTGGGTATACTGATACCGGTTATCTTTCTCATACTATATTACCAATAAAGGCCAATGAACAAAAAAAATAAAGGAGGCTGCTGGAAATCCGGCAGTCTCCTTTTATTATTAAAGACCTAACGAATACAAAGATTGTATCAGGCCATGCCTGTTGGGCCCAGGTTCATGGGAAAGCCCCCGCCATCGGGTCCGGTTTCACGAATTTCGCCATGCACCTGTTCGTACTTGGCAATATTGTCGCGCAAGGCCCTGAGTAAACGTTTGGCATTGACCGGAGTCATGATAATTCTTGAACGCACCCGTGCCTTGGGCATACCCGGAAGAGCGCTTAAAAAATCAACCAGAAACTCCGAATCGGAATGGGTAATGATGGCCAGGTTGGAATAGGTGCCAGTAGCAACTTCTTCCGGCAGGTCAACCTGAATTTGATTGGGCTGGGACTTTTTATTATCCATGTACCTGAATTTAAGTTTTCAATGATTATAGATTAATCTCTTTTGGAAGCTTCGAGAGCATCCCAGTCTTCGCTTGTACCTACCATGAGGTTTTCGTATTCGCGTAAACCAGTTCCTGCCGGGATAAGGTGGCCAACAATAACGTTTTCTTTCAACCCCTGGAGGGTATCTATCTTAGCGTTAATTGCGGCTTGGGTGAGCACCTTGGTGGTTTCCTGGAAGGATGCTGCCGAAATCCAGCTCTTGGTCTGCAACGAAGCACGGGTAATACCCTGAAGCACCTGACGGGCGGTGGCAGGACGGGTATCTCGGGCCTCAACCAGCTTTTTATCCTTACGCTTGAGCTGAGAATTTTCCTCCCTGAGCCTACGTGCAGTGATAATCTGACCAGCAACCAGGTTGGGGCTGTCGCCAGGATCCTCTACCATTTTCTTACCAAAGAGCCAATCGTTTTCGTCCTGGAAATCGGGTTTGTTTACAAGTTCACCTTCAAGGAATTTGCTATCGCCCGGATCTTCAATCTCAACTTTTCGCATCATCTGGCGAACAATCACCTCAAAATGCTTATCGTTGATTTTTACCCCCTGCAGGCGGTATACTTCCTGGATCTCATTAACAATATATTCCTGTAAAACCATAGGTCCTTTGATGGCCAGGATGTCGGCAGGTGAAATGGCGCCTTCTGACAGTGGCTGACCAGCTTTCACAAAATCGTTTTCCTGCACAAGGATCTGTTTGGTAGTAGGAATCAGATAAGTTTTTTCTTCACCTGTACGGTTGGTAATAATCAGCTCACGATTGCCGCGCTTGAGTTTCTTACCAAAGGTAACGATCCCGTCGATTTCGGCAACCCGTGCAGGATCGGAAGGTATACGAGCTTCGAAGAGCTCTGTAACCCTGGGCAGACCACCGGTGATGTCACCCGTTTTACCAACAGCCCTGGGTATCTTCACCAGCAACTCACCCGCCTTAATGCTTTGTCCGTTATCCACCTGAATGTGAGCACCTACGGGAATATCAAACACCTTAATTTCTTCACCTTCGGGGGTAAGGATGCGTATGGCAGGATTTTTAACCTTCTGGCGGCTTTCGATGACCACTTTATAGGGGTGTCCGGTCTGTTCTGCCGATTCCGTTTTAAAGGTAACACCCTCTACCAGATTGTGATACGAAACCACACCGGTTACATCCGAAACAATCACTGCATTGTAAGGATCCCAGTCGCAGATAAGGTCTCCTTTCTTCACCATGTCACCGTTTTTCACATACAGGTGAGCACCATAGGGTATATTGGAGGTAGTAAGCACCACATCGGTTTTCGGGTCTATGATGCGCATTTCGGCAGAGCGGCCAATCACAACATCATAAGTCTGACCACTGTCGCTCTGGTATTCGACCGAACGGAGCTCATCCATCTGCAGGCGTCCATCGTATTTAGCTTCAATTTTTGAAGTCATGGCAATATTGCCGGCAACCCCCCCAACGTGGAAGGTACGCAGGGTAAGCTGAGTACCAGGTTCACCGATCGACTGCGCAGCAATGACCCCTACGGCTTCGCCTTTTTGTACCAGCTTGCCGGTAGCCAGGTTACGACCGTAGCACAGAGCGCAAACGCCATTCTTCGATTCGCAGGTCAACACTGAACGAATATCAACTGTTTCAATGCCGGCTTTTTCGATACGACCAGCGAGTTCTTCATTCAATTCCTGGCCGGCTGCTGCAATCACTTCGCCGGTATGGGGATCATATACATCGTGGAGGGCCACCCGACCCAGGATCCGGTCGTAGAGGCTTTCCACCACTTCTTCATTCTTTTTCAATGCAGTAACCGTCAGGCCACGGAGGGTGCCGCAGTCCTCTTCATTGATGATAACATCATGAGCTACGTCAACCAAACGACGGGTAAGATAACCTGCATCGGCGGTTTTCAGAGCGGTGTCGGCCAAACCTTTACGGGCACCGTGCGTAGAAATAAAGTACTCGAGCACCGAAAGCCCTTCTTTAAAGTTGGAGATAATGGGGTTTTCGATGATTTCACCACCTTCTGAGCCTGATTTCTTGGGCTTTGCCATCAGTCCGCGCATACCGGCTAGCTGACGGATCTGCTCCTTCGAACCACGGGCACCTGAATCAAGCATCATGTAAAGTGAGTTGAATCCCTGCTTGTCTTTCACAAGCTTATCCATCAACGAAAGGGTAAGCCTGCTGTTGGTGTGGGTCCAGATATCAATAATCTGGTTATAGCGTTCATTATTGGTGATAAATCCCATTGAGTAGTTGGCCATCACTTCTTCAACTTCTTCGTTGGCCTGTTCAATCAGTTCGTCCTTGTTTTCCGGAATAATCACATCGCCCAGATTGAACGACAAACCACCGCGGAAGGCCGACATAAATCCCAGTTCCTTGATATCATCGAGGAACTTAGCAGTGACAGCAGTACCCGTTCGTTTGATGACTTCAGCAATAATATCCCGAAGGTTTTTCTTAGTCAGCAACTGGTTGATGAATCCCATTTCTTTGGGAACTACCCTGTTGAATAGCACACGGCCTACCGTAGTTTCAATAATTTGGGTTTTGGCAGGTTCTGTGCTGTAATCCGTGATTTTTACCTTGATAATTGCATGAAGGTCAACTTTTTTCTCGTTGTAGGCTATCACCACTTCTTCCGGGGAATAGAAAACCATTCCTTCCCCTTTTACGGGGTTACCGGGTTCTGATTTGCGTGCTTTGGTGATATAATAGAGGCCGAGGACCATGTCCTGCGAAGGAACGGTAACGGCACGGCCGTTTACGGGCTTGAGCAGGTTGTTCGCGGAAAGCATAAGGAACCTCGCCTC
>DDBO01000029.1 GCA_002332755.1 Bacteroidales bacterium UBA2030
TCTCGATGGACACCAGATAAGTACCGTATTAGGCGAAACACCGGATGGAAGCGTAATAATTTCTTATAATGGGTTTAATTACCTCTGCTACAGGGCAGACATTTTACCCAATCATGAATTTTATGAAACCCTTACAGGAATGGGTTCAAGCGCAGAGCCAGGCAAAATTTTCCCGCCGATGCCGGGAAAAATCATCAAGGTAATGGTGAGAAAAGGAGAAGAAATCGCTGAGGGCGAGGCTTTATTGGTTATTGAATCGATGAAAATGGAAAATACAATAAAAGCTCCGCTACGGGGAATTATCAAAGCCATAAATATTAATGAAGGCGAAATGGCAGAGACAGGCCATTGCCTGATAGAAATCGAACCAATTAACCAGGTATCATGAAATCACAGATTCGAATCGGCAATGCAGGCGGATTTTGGGGTGACGACCTTAATGCTTTCCGTCGCCAGCTAATGGGCGGACAGCTCGACTACATTAGCATTGATTTTCTGGCAGAAATAACCATGAGCATTCTTAGAAAGCAGCAGCTAAAGAATCCTCAGATGGGTTATGTAACCGATTTTGTACAAATGATTGGAGAAAACGCCGAAGAACTTTACCGCAAGGGGGTGAAGGTACTGACGAATGCCGGAGGTATCAACCCCCTCGAATGCGGAAGACAAGTGGCCCGATTGCTGAAGGAAAAAAATATTCCCTTAAAAATAGCGGTAGTGACAGGTGACAATATTTTGGCAGAAATTCCACACCTGAGGAAAGAAGGTATTAGCTTTCACAACATGGAAAACGGCAAGCCATTTGAGGAAGTTGAGGGAAGGATTCAGAGTGCAAATACCTATATTGGAATGTGGCCTTTAGTGAGAGCTCTTGAAACAGGAGCGGATATAGTAATTGCCGGACGCGTAACAGATACATCGATTACCATGGCTCCTATGGCCTACGAATTTGGTTGGCAACCGGGCGATTTCGATAAGATAGCTTCAGCCCTGGTAGCTGGACATATCATAGAATGCGGTGCACAGGTAACAGGTGGAAATTACAGCGATTGGGAGAAAGTGACATCTTGGGACAATATGGCCTACCCCATATTAGAAGTTCAACCTGACGGCACTTTTGTAGTAACCCGCCATCCCGGAACCGGTGGCCTGGTAAATGTAGATACGGTGCGCGAACAATTGGTTTACGAAATGGGGAACCCCGCAGCATACATCAGTCCGGATGTGATAGCAGACTTTCGGAGCATCCGACTCAAAGAGGAAGGCCCCGACAGGGTTAAGGTATCCGGCATTAAAGGTTATGCGCCTACTCCCTTTCTTAAAGTATCCATGGCTTACCAGGAGGGATATGTTTCTGCGGGTAGCATCATCATCAGTGCACCAGATGCTCTCATGAAAGCCCGCACCTTTGCCTCTATCTTCTGGAACCGTCTTGGTCTGAAATTTCAAAAAGCCCACACAGCTTATCAGGGCTACAATTCCTGCCACCTCAACCTGGCCGGTGAAATCGAACCCAACGAAATATTGTTGACATTCAGCATTTATGATGAAGACTTGAAAAAACATGAAGTCTTTGCAAAATCTGTTGCACCCCTGATCCTAAGTGGCCCGCCAGGCGTGGCAGTCACAGGAGGCCGTCCACATATCAAAACCGTACTGAGCTACTGGCCTGCTCTGATTCCCAAAGAAAAGATTTCGGCACACATACACCTGCTCAACGAAAACGGTGACTCGGAAGCAGAAGACTCTTTTCCCTCTCTCACAGGACAGGAAGCAGAATTTGAAGAATCAACAGATGAAACGGTACAAATAGCCACTGAGGGTAGTCCGGGTTCCTTTAAGGGCGAAAAAAAAGTCAAACTTTACGAACTCTGCCTCGCTCGTTCAGGTGATAAGGGAGACACGGCAAACATTGGCTTGCTGGCCCGCTCTCAGGAGATTTATACATGGATGAAGCAACACATTTCTGCTTCATTTGTTAAATATCTATTCAGGGAAGCCTGCCACGGGAAGGTTGTCCGCTACGAACTCGACAACCTGTGGGGACTTAACTTCCTATTGGAAGAATCGCTCGATGGAGGCGGCACACGTTCATTAATGGCTGACCCTCAGGGCAAAACTTTTGCGCAGGCGCTACTCAATGTAGAGGTTACGATCCCTGAAGACTTATTGAAAAAACCTTAATTCAAAAAAATTATGGACATTTTTTGCAACGAACAGCACGACATAATACGACAATCGGTCCGCGAATTTGCTGAACGAGAAATCAAACCATTAGCTGCAGAACTCGATGAGAAAGAAATCTTCTCCTATGAATTGACCCGTCGTATGGGCGAACTAGGCCTCTTTGGCATGACCATTTCCCCCGAGTACGGAGGACAAGGAATGGATTATCTTTCCTACATCATTGCTGTGGAAGAATTGGCAAGGGTAGACAGCTCTCAGGCAGCGACATTAGCTGCACACAATTCTCTGGGCGTTGGTCCCATCTATAATTTTGGAACCGAAGAACAAAAACGCAAATACTTGCCTAAACTGTGCACCGGCGAAGCTCTTTGGGGTTTTGGGCTTACCGAACCGGAAGCAGGAAGCGACTCAAGGGGCACCCGCACCAAAGCTGTTAGAGTAGGTGACCATTGGATTATTAATGGTAGCAAGATATTCATCACCAACGCAGCTACAGGCATCACCATGGGATCCACCGTACAGGCAGTTACCGGAAACAACGGCGAACTCTCGGCTATCATCGTACCGCAACAAACCCCCGGTTTCAGCGCAGTTCCTATGCATGGTAAACTCATGTGGCGTGCAAGTAATACGGCTCAACTTTTCTTCAACGATTGCAAAGTGCCATATGAAAACCTTCTAGGAAAGGAAGGAGAAGGAAGCCGTATCATGCTGTCTACACTCGACAGCGGACGATTAGCTATTGCTGCCATGGGGCTTGGACTGGCGCAAGGAGCTTACGAAATGGCACTGGCCTATGCGCAGGAACGAAAACAGTTTGGCAAACCCATCTCA
>DDBO01000237.1 GCA_002332755.1 Bacteroidales bacterium UBA2030
TAGATGCAAATGATTGGATTTTAAGCAAAACGGGTAAACGACGCGAGGAAATTATTTCCTGTCCGGTTGGCCAGGTTTTTCCTGAAATTTTTGAAATGAACCATGATCGCTACATTAAGGCTGCACTCATGGGTGAGGTTCATATATTGTCAGGCCGTTTTCACAAATATTTTCTAAGATTACCGGTGGATTATCCCGATGGCAGGGTAGATTTTATGCTTCAGAGCACCAACATCAGCCCCTTATACGAAGAAAATAAAATAACCGGTGTCTCCATTGCCATTCAGGACATTACCGAGCGAACTTTGTATGAAACCAGGATATCTAAGCAATTGCGCGAACTTAAAGAGAAAACCCTAAAACTTGAGCAATCAGAGCAACAATATCGTGAGTTAATTGAATCGACAGAGGCTATTGCCTGGGAATACGATGTAGAAGAAGATCGTTGGACTTTTGTGGCTCCCCAAATCGAGAAAATTCTCGGTTATAGTCGGAATGAGGCTATGACACCTGGTTTCTGGATGAATCATATACACCCGCTGGATGTAGAAAAGATTGTTTCGCTCTACAAATTGTTTTATGGTGCTGTAGAAAATTTAACGCTGGTTTACCGTTTTAAAGATAAGCAAGGTAAATACAGATGGATAAGGGACTTTGTTCAAATTGCTTCATCGCATAAAAAAGGGGTAGTTCGGAGGGGGTTTATGCTCGATATTACGGCCAGCCGCGAGGCTGAGGAGCAAATCAGGTACAACGAAGCCCTTTTCCGAACAACACTGTATAGTATTGGCGATGGTGTCATTACCACCAATAGTTTGGGACAAATCCGTCAAATGAATCCCGTTGCAGAGTCGTTAACAGGATGGACAGAGAAAGATGCCTTTGGCAGGCCACTTTCGGAGGTATTTAAAATAATTAACGAAGATTCGCGTCTGCCGGTGCCCGACCCGGTTGAAAAAGTTTTAAAAGAAGGAAAAGTGATTGGCTTAGCTAATCATACCCTTCTGATATCCCGTGATGGCAAAGAAATTCCTATCAGCGATTCAGGTGCACCTATTAAAGATGAGGAGGGGAATATTACTGGGGTGGTTTTGGTATTCCATGATCAATCCGTCGAAAGGGCTGCCCGACGAAAACTGGAAGAGAGTGAAGCAAGGTATCGATACATGTTTTATCATAACCCACAACCTATGTGGATTTACGATATACATAGCCTTGCATTTCTTGAAGTGAATGAGGCCGCAGTGAAGCATTATGGTTATTCCCGCGATGAATTTTTAAAAATGACCATCAAAGATATCCGCCCGCCTGAAGACATTCCTCTTTTGCTTAATGATGTTGCAAATACTAGTCAAACTCTAAGTTCTTCGACCCGATGGAGGCACAGGAAAAGAAACGGCGAAATTATAGACGTAGAGATAACTTCATTTGCTGTTGATTTCAGAGGCCGTCAGGCAAGGCACGTTATGGTGAACGATATCACCGAACGTTTAAAATCTGAAAAAGCCTTAGCTGAGAGCGAACGTAAGTTTGGAAATTTAGCAGAGAATGCACCTGACTTAATTTATCATTATCAGTTCTGGCCTGAACGTAAGTTTTCGTATGTAAGCCCTTCTTGTACCCAAATTACCGGATATACTCCTGAAGAACATTATGCAGATCCGGATCTTGGGTTAAAACTCGTATTACCCGAAGATCAAGCTTTGTTAGCTTCTGCCAATAATATTGAGCCCGGAGCTGGCCCCCAGCATCTTACGATTAGATGGAAACACAAAGATGGACATATAATATGGACTGAGCAGAGAAATGTTCCGATTTTTGATGAAAGCGGCAGGCAAGTGGCAATTGAAGGTATTGCTCGCGATGTAACCGAGTTGAAATTGTCGCAGATCCTTCATGAAATACAATATAATGTTGCGCATGCTTTGGTTCGCACTTCAAGTTTGGAGGAACTTGTAAAAGTAATACGGGTGGAATTAAGCAAGGCACTTGATGCAACCAACTTTTATCTGGCTTTTTACATCTCGGACAAGGATGAATTTCAGGCTGTACTTTTTGAAGATGAGTTTGATAAAATACAAAAATGGCCTGCCAAAAATAGTCTTTCGGGATACCTACTCAATGTGAACAAACCATTGCTGCTTACGCATTCAGAAATTAAAAACCTTGAAAAAGAAGGCAAAATTGAAACCGTGGGAAAGCCAGCCCAATGCTGGATGGGAGTGCCGCTTAAAATTGGTGAAAAGCCAATGGGCGTAATGGTAGTACAAACCTATCATTTAGAGTTTCCCTACACAGAGCGTTTGCTTAAAGTATTTGAGCAGATTGGGAATGGCGTTAGCCTTTTTCTTGAACAAAAACGACAGATGGTAATTGCGAATCAATTGCTCATCGGAATTGAAAGCAGCCCTGTCAGTACAATCATTACAGATAAGGAAGGTATAATTCAATATGTCAATCAAGCCTTCTATGACATCACAGGTTATTCACCGGAAGATATTCAAGGGCGAACACCTCGAATTTTAAAGTCAGGGCATCACCCTCCTGATTTTTATGAGAAAATGTGGGAAACCATTACATCAGGAGAAGCCTGGAAGGGGCAGGTTTATAACAAAAGAAAAGATGAGAAGAATTTTTGGGCCACTTTGGTTATTTCTCCAATGAAAAATGCTTCAGGAGTTATCACCCATTTTATAGGTGTTATGCAGGATATTACCGACGAGGTGGAAATGATAACCGCTTTACGCGAAGCCAAAGAGAAAGCAGAAGAGAGTGACCGCTTAAAATCGGGATTCCTGGCCAATATGAGTCATGAAATACGAACACCGCTGAATGGAATTATTGGTTTTGCTGAAATGATGGCTCAAGGCCAGGTCGAACCAGAAGAACTCAGGGAATATTCCAATGTTATCTTGGCCAGTAGTCAGCGTCTTCTTGATTTATTAACTAATATTGTTGATATTAGCAAAATTGAAGCAGGTGCCGAAGAATTGGTTTTATCGTCTGTTTCTCCGGCAGAGCTCATTGATGAAGTATTGGTACAGATGAATTCAATAGCTCTTAAGAAAAATATTGAATTACGACGTAAGATATCTCCTGAGTGTTCCAATCTGACCATTATCACTGATAATTTGAAATTCCATAGAATATTAAATAATCTTGTCGGAAATGGAATAAAATTTACCAATGAAGGCTATGTAGAAGTATGTTGCAGTGTGGAAGGAAATAATTTAATTATTCGTGTAAAAGATACGGGTAAGGGAATTGCTCCTGAACATTTACCCCATATTTTCGAACGTTTTTATCAGACAGATTACTCTTATAGTCGTGGCTGGGAAGGAGCCGGCCTCGGTCTGGCCATCAGTAAAGGCCTGGTTGAATTAATGGGAGGCTCTATTTGGGTTGAATCGCAAGTGGGGGTAGGTTCAGAGTTTGCTTTTAGTCTTCCTATTCAAATAGCTGAAGAAATTTATAAAGAACCCATCCCTCAAAAAAGAGAAATCCTTCCCATACGTAAGTTAAAAGTTTTAGTTGCCGAAGACGATTTGGCCGGGTATAATTATTTGAAAATCCTGCTTACTCGTGCTGGATGTGAGGTGCTTCATGCCAGTGATGGAATTCAGACGGTTCAACTCGTACAGCAAATTCCGGATATAGACCTTGTATTAATGGACATTAAAATGCCCGGAATGGATGGTTATGAAGCAACCCGTAAAATTAAGCAAATCAATCCTCAAATCATTATCATTGCTCAAACAGCGCATGCAATGGCTGGAGACAGGGAAAAAGTGCTGAATGCGGGTTTTGATGAGTATATTTCAAAACCTATTCGTAGCAAAATATTAATGGACATGATTCGGAAATTTTTCCCTGATGAAGGGGGGGATAAAAGGGAATAACTTGTAAAAACAAAACAGGGTGCTCAACACAAAGGCACCCTGTTATAAATTATTCACGGAAAATCTATTTAAGCCATTTATCCAGCCAGTCGAAGAAAACTCTCTGCCACAAAACAGAGTTTTGGGGTTTGAGCACCCAATGATTTTCGTCGGGGAAATATAGGTATTCGGCGGGTATACCCCGTAAAACGGCTGCATTAAAGGCACTCATGCCTTGCGAAGCCACAATGCGGTAATCTTTTTCTCCATGAATCACCAGTATGGGTGTATCCCACTTATCGACAAACCGATGGGGAGAGTTGGCAAAAGAGCGCTGTGCTGTTGTATTCGATTTGTCCCAATAAGGACCGCCTAAATCCCAGTTCACAAACCACATTTCCTCTGTTTCCAGATATTGCGATTCGAGGTTGAACATTCCATCGTGGGCTATGAAGGCTTTAAACCTTTTGTTATGATGACCGGCCAGCCAATAAACGCTGAATCCACCATAACTCGCTCCGACGGCTGCCAGCCTGTTCTCATCGCTCCAGGGTTCTGCTGCAACGTCGTCGATAGCACGCAAATAATCCTGCATGTTTTGTCCTCCATAATCGCCTGAAATTTGTTCTTTCCAGGCTTGTCCAAAACCAGGAACTCCCCGGCGATTTGGAGCTACTACTATATAACCATTTGCAGCCATTATTTGAAAGTTCCATCTATACGACCAAAACTGGCTCACGGCATTTTGTGGTCCACCGGCACAAAATAGCAGGGTAGGATAGGATTTTGTACTATCGAAATCGGGAGGAAAAATTACCCAGGCATGCATCATTTTTCCATCTGTGGTCTTAATCCATCTAGCTTTCACATCGCCCATCCTGAGCTGATCCAGGATGGGTTTATTGATTAACGACAATTCTTTATCTGTACCATCATCTGCATTAATGGCATAGATTTCATCGGGTTTGCTGATCGACATTTTTATTCCAAAAAGTCCCGAAGTTGAGGCAATAACACTTTTATAGTCGTGATCGCCATGAGTAATGGGGGATAGCCGGGCTTTGGCAAAATCATACCGATAAACCTGATGGGTTCCTTCTATTACAGCAATGGCATAAATATACTTACCATCCACACTCCAGGCAGGTGAGGCCAAATCATTGTCGAATCCTTTACTAATCCAGGTTTTTTCTCCTGTTTTTAAGTCGGCTACGAAAAGCCGGTTGAGATCGGCTTCATAACCATCGCGTTCCATGCTTAGCCAAGCTAGTCGACTACCGTCGGGCGAAAAAACAGGCTCCATATCATAGCCCATCATTCCCTCTGTCAGGTTGGTAGTTGTTTGGGTTTCAATATTGTAAATATAAATATCGGTGTTGGTACTCAAGGCATAGGCCTTTCCTTCCTTTTTGCGACAAGTGTAGGCAATCATTTTACCATCAGGACTTATGGCTACCTGTTCCATTCCACCCCATGGCCTAACTGGTGATTCCCAAGGTTCACCCTCCATGATGTCTTTTCCGGCGGTTATCGAATTGTTACCATCAAAATTAGTTACAAAAAGGTGAGAGTAGGCATCCACCCAACTGTCCCAATGCCTGTACATCAAATCGTTCATCAGACGGCCGGTGGTTTTATCGAGCCCTTCAAATAATTTTTCATTAATACGTTTTTTGGGCACATCACTGGCATACACCAACCATTTCATGTCGTTAGAGAAACGGTAACCATTTATTCCATTTTCAACCTGAGTAATTTGCCGGCGGTTTTTCCCATCTGCATCCATTATCCATATTTGCATGCTTCCACTTTCAGCGGATAAGAAAGTAATTTTTCCGTCTGGCGTCCAACGGGCTTCTTGCTCAGAAAAGGGAGTAAAAGTGATTTGTGTGCGATTACTTCCGTCCACATTCATCACGTACAACTCACGATTGCCTTTGTTTTCGGAAATATCGTACCAGGTGACACCAAATAGTATCCTGGAGCCATCAGGCGAAACTTCAGCCCCGCTTACACGACCCAATGCCCACATGATTTCCGGGGTTAGCTTTCCGTCTTCAATATTAACTTCCCGGTAGCCAATTAATTTCGTTTCGTTTCCTTCTTTTTTTTCACCACATCCAGCAAACAATAAGGCCAGTGCCAATGTTAAAAAAATAGGTTTTTTTCTCATGACTATTACTTTTTACGATTTATTGGTAATTTTAAAGTGTCCAAAAGTGCAAAAAAAATAGCTTTGATGGGTATTTAGTTTTTTTGATATTGAAAAACAGAGTAATCATATGAATGGTAAAGGTGAAAGCAAAAAACTGTCATTTAGGGAGTTAATACGGAAAGAGTATTTAAAGGCTGCTTTAATTCCTATTTTGATTATCGAAGTCATGCTACTGGTACTCTACTTTGGTATTAATCATTATAAAAATTTGAAAACCAGAGACACTTTACTATCCGAAGCCAAGATAAACCTTCAGGAAATTTCAGTTCGCGAGGCACAAAAGATAGATCAGCAGTTGTCAAGAATTTCAGCCCTTGCCCGAATTCTTCAAAAAGAAAACCAGCGTTTTTTTGAAGATCCCTCTAAATTCCCACTTCCCGATACTGAACCTCTACTTAAGGTTGCCTATAATGGGAGTATGTATAAGGAAAATAACAATGGTGGTTCAAGTATCTATTACTCCAATCTGATACCATTTACTGCTGAAAGTTATCGTAAAGCCCGCCTTACCGAAGCTCTTGATCCATTATTCAAAGCAACTTATGAAGCCGATTCTAATATCGTGGCAGTTTATATAAATACCTGGGATAACATGAACAGATATTATCCCTTTATCGACAAAACTTATGAGCAATTTGAACCGCAGATGAATATTACAGTTTTTAATTTCTATTATGAAGCGGATGCCAAACATAATCCCGGAAGAGGCGTAGTATGGACAGATGCCTATCTCGATCCTGCGGGACAGGGCTGGATGGCTTCGTGTTTAGTTCCTATATACAGGGGAGATTTTCTGGAGGGAGTTACAGGAATAGATGTAACCGTTGAGCGGTTCATTCAAAATGTATTAAAACTGAAATTGCCATGGGCAGGAGTACCCATATTGGTTGGCCGCGATAAAGGAATCTTGGCAATGCCTCCCGAGGCTGAAAAAATATTTGGGTTGGTTGAATTAAAATCGCATGATTATAATGAAACTATTAAGCAGGATACTTATAAACCAGATGAATATAATTTTTTAAAAAATCCTGACATTCCTCAGAAATTTAAGGAATTTGTCAAATCAGATCAGCAGTTAACTGAAATTGAATTGGGAGGTAAAACCTACCTGATCACGCGAAACCCGATTGCAGAGACCGGATGGGAATTTTATTCATTTGTAGATGAAGATATACTGTTTGCGCCAATATATAAGCTACATCA
>DDBO01000090.1 GCA_002332755.1 Bacteroidales bacterium UBA2030
GGGGTAGGGCCCTCTATTCTCGGCCATTTACCACCTCCACCCCTGATGGTCACCAAACACTGTTTACGCTATGCTTATGGGGTTTGCCCCAGGCATCAGGTTTACGACGCGGACCGCGACCCTGCCCTATTATTAAATAACCGCAATAAGCTTTATTTATCCTACGATTGCAGCCATTGTGTAATGATGATTCGCAAGGAAAAGAAACCATGAAAGGATTGACATTCATTTATGGGGAGTGAATATTACCTTACGCCAAATTTTATAAACCATTGAACAACAAATTTTTATACATTAAAGATATCTGCCGTAAATTTGAAAGCAAATAAACCGGATGATTCATTCATGATGAAAGATATAGAAACCCGCTCCTGGAACGATTATGAGCTGATTGACAGTGGCAATTTTCAGAAGCTCGAACGCTTTGGAGCATATGTTTTGATAAGACCCGAGCCCAAAGCATTATGGGACAAAGCCTTAAGCGATGCCGAATGGCAAAAGGCAGTCCATGCCGTTTTTAAAAAAACCCGAAACATAGACCCGGGTGACAAAGAAGAAACCGGAGAGTGGATAACCAGTAAAGGTATGCCCCAGCAATGGAAAGTATCCTATCCCATGGAGAATTTCACATTAAGGATGCGGCTGGGACTCACCCCTTTCAGGCATGTAGGATTATTTCCCGAGCAAGCGGCCAATTGGGACTTCATTTATGAATCGGTGCAGATGATACGTAGTGAACGTCCACGGGTACTTAATCTCTTTGCATATACAGGTGCTGCCTCCATTGTAGCACGGGCTGCCGGAGCTGAGGTGGTGCATGTTGAGGCGCTCAAACAACTCATCACCTGGACCCGCGAAAACATGGAACTTAATAATCTGGACGGGATTCGCTGGATGCTCGATGATGTGGTTAAATTTGTTAAAAGAGAGATTCGCAGGGGAAATCAGTATCACGGCATAATTATGGATCCTCCGGCATATGGACGCGGACCCGACGGTGAAAAATGGATACTCGAAGAACAAATTGCTTCACTGCTCAAAGATGTCAGACAAATTTTGCATCCACACACCCGGTTTTTTGTCCTCAACCTCTACGCTAAAGGAATTTCTCCTATGATAACAGAAAACCTGTTCGACACTATTTTCGGCAAGGTTGACAATAAAACCATTGGAGAACTTTATATAACCGACCGTCAACGACACAAAATGCCATACGGCAGCCTCCTGCGTTTTCGGGAAATCTGAAGCACCCTGCAGCTCCCCTTCCTATTACGGATAGTACCGGTAGCTTCACTTTTTGTAAAAAAATGTTAAAAACCCAAATAATCCGGTACAAAGTCACCCTTTCCAATTGACGAAATAATAAGCATTTGAACAAGTGGTTTGGCAAATTTGAACAAGTGAAAAATTTGTTCAAATAATTTAAACCTGCTTCATATTTAAATATACTTGTGCAAAAAATGAATTTCATTTTTCTTTGCACGCTCATCAACCAAAATCTGATTATATGAGAAAATCTCTATTTAATTTATTGTTACTAATGCTAGCCAGCACAAGCCTGATGGCCGGAGGATATCAGGTAAGATTGCAAGGGGCACGCCAGACCGGGATGGGTTTGACGGGTACTGCCTTAAAATCCGGCGCAAGCGACATCTTTTACAATCCAGGGAGCCTCAGCTTCCTTGGCAAAAAGTTTGAACTCAACCTGGGCGGTAATGCCATTATCTCAAAAATCAGCTTCCGCGACCTCGAGTCGGACTATACAGCCAAAACCGACAATCCGGTAAGTCCACCTTTCTTTGTTTACGGAGCAGGAAAAATTACCGATAAACTCGTGATGGGTCTTGGGGTTTACACTCCCTATGGGAGCAAAACCGTTTGGCCGGATGATTGGAAAGGCCGTTACCTCATTCAAAATATTGGACTAAGGGCCTATTACCTACAGCCCACTTTAAGTTATCAGCTCTCAGATAAATTTGGAATAGGCGCAGGTTTTGTATACATGTATGGGAAGGCCGATATTCAGAAAGCTCTTCCATACAACGATGCCACAGCCAACCTAAGCGGCAGTGCTACAGCCATGGGCTTCAACCTCGGGCTCTTTTTCAAGGCTACCGACAAGATAAATCTTGGTATTAATTACCGTTCAAAAATTGACGTAGAATTGACTGAAGGTGACGCCACTTTTGATATTCCGACATCCATCAGCACCATCTTGCCAACAAATAATAAGTTTTCTGCCAGCCTGCCTATGCCTGCAAATCTTGATTTTGGTGTATCCATACAGGCTACTGATAAACTTTTGCTTTCGTTGGAACTCAACTGGGTAATGTGGGGAGTTTACGACACACTTACATTTACCTTCAAAGAAAAAGGAGAATTACTCAACAGCAAAAATCCCAGGTTATACAGTGACTCCTTTATCCCACGCTTGGGCATAGAATATAACGCAAGCCAAAAACTCACCTTGCGTGCCGGGGCATATTACGATAAAACCCCCACTAACAAAGACTATTTCAACCCGGAAACCGTAAGCCTGAACACCATGGCTTTTACTTTTGGTTTTACCTATAAACCTACTGACAATCTGAAGGTTGATTTTTCGTTTGCTCAACTCTTTGGCCAAGAAATGGAAAGAGCATACACTCCGGCCAATTTTTCGGGCAAATACAAATCTTCTGCAAGCATTCCCGGATTGGGTATCACTTACAGTTTCTAACCTAAAAAAGTAAAGGATATGAACAGAAAATATTTTGCCATACTCTCAGCCTTAATATTAATCGCTTTCGCAGGCTGCCAACCCACCATCGAGGACTTTCCGGTCAGCAATGGCAATGCTGATTTTACGCGTTATGTCGCCCTGGGTAACTCACTTACGGCAGGATATGCCGACGGGGCCTTATATAAGAGCGCACAAGCCAACTCCTACCCTGCTATTCTGGCGCGGCAATTTGCTAAAGTGGGCGGAGGTGCTTTTGTACAGCCGGTTGTTGACAATGAAATAGGACTGTTTGGCAACAAACGCATTTTAGGTTATGCGACCGATTGTAAAGGAGTCACGAGTTTATCCCCTGTGCTAGCCGAAGGTACCCCTGTTGGCCTTCCCGGAGCTCTGGCACCAGTAGGATATCCCGTGCAAAACTTAGGTGTTCCCGGGGCCAAGGCTGCTCATCTCATTTTCCCCGGCTATGGTAATCCTGCAGGACTCCTTACGCAGCCTCCGTCAGCAAACCCTTATTTCGTAAGATTTGCTTCTTCCGCCACCACCAGCGTTCTGGCTGATGCAATGGCTCAAAACCCGACATTCTTCAGCCTTTGGATTGGTAATAACGACGTATTAGGGTACGCCCTTGCCGGAGGTGAAAATAATGTAGGTGAATCCATTACCTCGATGGATGTATTCAATTTTGCATACAATACTCTTGTTGAGACCTTAACCAGTGGTGGAGCCAAAGGAGTAGTTGCCAACATACCTGATATCACCTCCATCCCCTTCTTCAACACTGTGCCAGCCATGGGCCTTGTTCTTACCGAAGAGCAGGCTGCTCAGCTCAATGGAGCTTATGCCCAGGTAGAAAACTACATCCGCACGGTAGTGGGAATACCCAATTTTTCTTATGGCATTAGCTTTAAGGCAGGAGTTAATCCTTTCGTAGTTGAAGACCGAAATTTCCCTTATCCCTTGCCCAAAGCCTTCAGGGTTCGTCAGGCCAAACCAGGTGAACTCATCCTTCTTACCGTTCCTCAGGATTCTCTCAAATGTGCAGGCATGGGTACCTTTAGCCTTGAAAAACAACGACCCTACGGCATTCCCCAAAACTTTGTCCTCGACGAAGAAGAAGTGCAGAATATCAAAACTGCTGTGGCTAACATGAATGCCACCATAAAAAATCTGGCCGACCAAAAAGGTCTCGCTTTTGTTGATGTGGCAACACTGCTTGAATCAGCTAAAACAGGCCTGGTTTACGACGGTATCACATTTTCTACCACATTCGTCACCGGTGGAATTTTCTCCCTCGACGGCGTGCATATGAATCAGCGTGGAGCAGCCATTGTAGCCAACGCTTTCATTGAAGCAATAAATAAGAAATACGGAGCTTCTATACCCAAAGCCGATATTACGGCCTATCCGGGTATTGTTTTCCCTTGATGACAATAGGTATGTTTTTTGACCTGAGCCGGTACACAGCGTACCGGCTTTTTTTTTAATTGAAAAATCTAGCCTAAAAGCTTTGCTTGATGAAAATTAATCGTATCTTTGCACCCCTAAAATGGAAATAATAACCGTTTAAACCATGGCAAATCATAAATCAGCAATTAAGCGTATTCGCGCCAACGAAAAGAAAAGGCTTTTCAACCGTTTTTATGCCAAGTCGGCCAGGACGATGGTAAAGAACTTCCGTAAACTCAGCGATGTAGCCGAAGCAAAATCCCGTTTACCCAAGATTGTTTCGGTAGTCGACAAGCTTGTAAAAAGAGGTATCATTCATAAAAACAAAGCTGCCAACATTAAGAGCAAACTCATGCGGAAAGTAAACGCAATGGCCTCTTAATCAAGATTTTTAAAAAAAATACTAAGCACCTGTCAAACCTGGCGGGTGCTTTTTTATTTTTTCCGGGCTTAATTTTGCTAAATTTACGATACCAAAATATAGCGCTATGGCCCAATACATCAAACGTACCCAAATTCGATTTACTCCTGATCCATCCGTAGTTGTTACTCGTTTTTATAATCCGGGCGACAAAATCCGTGCTGGCAGTATCTTACAGAAAATAAGTGATATGCCCGATACGGCAGCTGCCCTTGCGATCCAACAGGTAATTAGGGAATTCTCCTCGAGACATCAGAATCTCGGGAAAGAATTTGTCAGACATTTTGAACAGGCAGCCATGGTTTCGGCACTTGAAACGGGGGGTTTTTCGGAAGAAAAAAAGATGCTGGCCGGCGCTTATTTCACAGCAGAACACTCAGTAATGTCGGTAGCGGTTTATAACCCTTCCATCATCATTCATCCGGATCAATCGGGGTTGGAAGCAGGATTTTTAAGAATAATTATTTCACTCAGGGCAACAGGTAGTTTTCATAAATCATCCATTATTTTCAGGGAGGCAGTTGCCGACCCCAATTTCAATATTTATCTTTCACGTGAGGAAAAGGTGCTGGCTGAACCTTTCGTAGAACGAAGGGATATCCTTGCAAAAGAACGTTTTATAAAAATATTGAAATCGATGGGGCTTGACAGCGGATTTTTAGATGAGCTGGAAGTCCAATTACCCGAATCAATCTTACCAGGGCAGGCCATAGAAATATTAAAGAACCTGGGAAACAGCCGGCGTCTTACCAAAGCTGAAGCAGATGCCCTTGAGTCAGGTATATGGCTTGCAGAGTCGTACGCCCAACTGACCTTCGGAGCCGATACCAATCTGACGACAAGAGTTATATTCCCTCTAAGCCCTTTCGACCACGATGGCTTCGAAGACCCGCGATTTGTCAGGTTTACTGATGACAGCGGAGAAGTAACCTATTATGCCACTACCCATTCAAACAACGGGAAAAGCTTCATCCCCAGGCTTATAGAAACCAAAGATTTTATACATTTTAATATTCGTCCCTTGAGGGGTAAAAACATGCTTAACCGTGGAATGGCCCTTTTCCCTCGCAAAATCAACGGAAAGTATGCAATGCTGGGACGCCTGGATGGCATCAACAATTATGTACTTTTTTCGGATACCCTTGACGACTGGGATGAGGGCCAGATAGTTCAAACTCCTGTTTATCCATGGGAATTCCAGCAAATCGGAAATAGTGGTTCACCCATAGAAACAGAACACGGTTGGCTGGTCATCACACACGGTGTGGGAGTCATGCGCCGCTATTGCCTAAGCGCCATTTTACTCGACCGCAACGACCCCACCCGACTTATTGGCCACTTGAGTGAGCCCCTGCTCTACCCTCACCCCGACGAAATGAACGGATACATGCCTAACGTTGTATATAGCTGCGGTGCTGTGATTCATCGCGATCAACTCATCCTCCCCTTCTCTGTCGGAGATACCTATAGCTCAATTGCAATTGCTCCTCTCGATGAAATCTTCCACCGTATCCTATCCAAAGACACCAGCCAGAAAATTATTTCCAAAGAAGAAGAGGAGAAAACAGGGCGTATTTTGCTGGTTGAGGATGATCTGATACAGCAAAAAATAGTTGCCTCCATCCTGAGAAGTAATGGTTATGAAGTAGAAATTGCCGCAGATGGAATTGTAGCCCTTATCAAACTGAGTAGCGGCCCCTTCGACATGATTCTATCCGATATCAATATGCCTAATTTCGACGGACTACAGCTGCTCGAATATTTGAGACAAAACAAAATTGAAATCCCTGTATTGTTCCTCACCAGTGTCAAACTCGAGGAAATAGAAAAAACAGTAAAACAATACGGCGCCCGCGATGTTCTTAATAAACCTGTGAATAGAGAATTGCTTCTGAAGCGTATTAGAGAAATTATCGTTTAAGTTCGCCTTATTAAGCGTTGAATCCATTGCTGAGAAACTGTTTTACCGGTGGTAAGCATCCAAATGCCGAGGATGATCATTACGCCTCCCCATATTTGATGTAAGGTGGGTAAAACGCCAAATACCAACCACGTCCCCAATAAAACAAAAAACATTCGACCGGTTGAAATAACAGAAACCCGCGAAGCATCAATATACCGCAGGGCACTGTATGTAAAGAAAACCGTAAGAAACGGTCCTGTTATCGAGCCTGGAAGTAATAGCGGCCATAATCCCGACCTAACGTCCAATGAATCACGACGTATTAAGAACCACAGCAGACATGCGATGAACATTAAAAGACTGCGGTTAAAGGTCACCAGGGAAGCATCCAATATCTTGACATTTCGCTTCATGCTGACCGTACTTACTGCGTATAAAATAGCGGAAATCAATATATATCCAGAACCCGAACGAAACAATAAAATGGGTTTCAGCAGCGCTTCTCCAGTAATTAATATAGCTCCACCCAAGGTGATGGCAAAAGCAACATAATCAACTGCTCCGATTTTTTCTTCAAGAAAAATTACTGCCAGAATTATAACAAACACAGGGGCTAAATTATTGAGGAAGGCAATGATGGAAGGATTTGGTGTAAGGCTCACCGCCGTAAAAAAGGAAAAAGTTGCCACAACCTCAACTAATCCTATCCACATCAACCAAGGCCAGGCCCTCCCTGAGGGAACAATAAATGCATGGCTTCTCCACTTCCGAAATATGTTCAGTCCGTTCCAAATTATTCCCAGGCCAAACCACCAGATACCGAAGACCCTCAAGCTCATCGCCTTAAGTAAAAGTTTGCTGATAATGTATGTTGAAGAATTGGTTAGCACTGAGGCAAACATCAGTGCGTAACCCTTTGTTAGTTCAGCACTTAACTTATTTTCTTTCACTTGGTAAAATTAAAGTGAAATCATAACCTGGCAAATAAAAACTTCATCCGTGTATTCCACCCCTACGCCTTTGAATGAGAATTATGCTCGCTGTTTATTTAAACTTTAATGGTGTAACTATTTATAAATTACAAAATTGGATACCTGCAACCCTATCATAATGGGCTTCTGGAAAAGATAAGCCGTCATTATTCTGTGCAAACTATTCTACTACTGAAACAAATACTTACAAGATAAAAGTTTACCTATTGAAAATGGAAAGCAGAATTTTTATAATTTTCAGGTATTCCTGTCAATAAAGTAAATGGCTATAAATGAACAAATTATTAATTATTAAACTTTTAGTATCCATTGCTCTGCCTCTTGGAATAGGGGCTTTTGCAGGCATTTTTACTTCACAATCGATACCTGAATGGTATGCCACCCTCAATAAGCCCTCATTCAATCCCCCCAATTGGATTTTTGGCCCAATGTGGTCTCTTCTCTATATATTGATGGGTATTTCCTTCTTTCTGATATGGAAACAACCACCCAGCAGCCAACGGAATCTGGCTATTTTGTGTTTCGCCCTCCAATTGGTACTCAACTTTAGTTGGAGCTTCATCTTTTTTTATTACAAACTTATTGGATTAGCCTTGTTAGAAATAATATTCCTTTTAGTAAGTATATGCCTGATGATCCTAATGTTTTACAAACTTAAACCCCTGGCAGCCTACCTTAACATTCCGTACCTCTTGTGGGTAAGTTTTGCTACGGTTTTAAATGGAGCAATAAACTTTCTCAATCGAAACTAAAGAATAACAAAACACTTTTGGCAACTGTCCCATTCTTGTTTTTTGTCGTTTAAGAAAGATATTTCTTCAACCTGCAAAACTGCAGATAAACTTAATGTTATTTTGCTACTATGCATTTTCAGGAGAGTTCCACTGCAACACTGCCTTTGCCCCGGGGCAGGACGAGAAAGCTTACCCGGGTGTTTATTTGATTGATATCCAGAGTAAATAAGAGCTATTAATTTTTCCCTTTTGTTGAAGGAAATATTCATTCACACCGCATAAATTAACCTTGTAAGTCAGAAAAGGGAACAAGGAAAAATACTAATTAATAAGGTAAAAAGAACATTTTTCTCTTAAATTACATGTCACAATCAGTGGCACCAGCTTTTAAAAATATCAAGAAAATAACACAGACATGTAAATCTACGGGAAAGATAGCAGACTTAACTCATTAGCGTGACACTCTGTTCCTAAACAAAGGTTTAGTATTATCCAGGAATGAACGACTTTGAACGAGTGAGGGCTAATTTTACAATCTAATATTGACCATAAATACTCATACCTCCTCCAAAATATTGTTGCCTTAAATGTTCATATATCAAATTGGTTTTTAGGTCAATGTCATCAGTTTGATAGGTCGGGTAAGGCAAGGTTTCAAATAATGTTTTATTAACATAGTTGAAAACAGCTGCTGCCGTAACCGATTTGTCCGCCCATTGTTCAACTCTCAATTTATCCTTCTTGAGCTCTTCCAATAACTCAACAGAGATTTTTTTAATCTCGTTTTTCTCTTTTTCCGTCAATGTTTTACCCTGCCTCAGAATGTCAAAAATAGCCTTTTGCTCATCTGTAAGTCCTTCACGTTTAGTCTCCGCTTCTTCTGCTGAATAGGAATTTACGAGTTCAATCAATTTTCTGAATGTCTCTTTGATTACAGCTTCATCTTTACCTCGGTTATATTCTTCAATGATTTCCTGATAGCGTTTATAATAGTCAATAGCCATTGGATTTCTTTCTACCATATGTTTCAGTTGCTTTTCTACTTTGTTTTTGAGCGACTGCACTGCTGCATTCTTATTTTTGATTTTCAAAAAATACTGCTCCAAGATTTCAAAATTTAGACTGCTAAGGTCAATTTGTTTTTCTTCATCTTGCCCCGGCTCGGAGGCCATATTTTCTATTGATTCATCAACTACATTCTGAATTTTACGCATCAGGTCAGAAACATCCGCACTTTCAATGTTATCTTCTATGGAATTGTAAATTACATCAATGGCGTTTTTTCTCTGGGCATATATGTTCAATACTCGGTCAGGTTGCAGGGCCTTGAACTTTCTAAACACTTCTCTTGCCAAAATCTGAAATTTCCGTTTAGTTTCGTCATTGGTATAAACGGCATTGACTCCTTTTTCAATTGCAGCCAACTTTTGCAAACCATCAGATTCTATGACTTCCTTTAAGTCAAAATTCACTTCGTCCAACAAAAAATTTTCCGTTACCACAATGGCTTCTTCCAATTGTCGTGCAAGTTCTTCTTTAGGTTTAACCGGTGGTTCCTCTCCTCCACCGCTAACTTCATCACCCCCTGTAGCGTATTATATTGCCAAAGCATCTAATAAGGCATTATAAGTTTCAATGTAGTCTACAATTAAACCATTGTTTTTCCCTTCGCTGACCCGGTTGGCTCTGGCAATGGCTTGCATCAGTGTATGTGATTTCAAAGGTTTATCAAGATATAAAGTGGAAAGCGTCGGAACATCAAAACCAGTAATCCACATTGCACAAACAATCACCAAACGGAAAGGGTCATTTTCATCTTTATACCTTGTTTCAAGGTCTTGGGTATTCATTTTCTCCCGATGAGGCTCGATGTCCAAACCCCATTTCTTAAATTTCTGTATTTCATTTTGTTCCGGACTGACCACCACACAGATTTCTGTTTCTTTTATCCATTGCAGTTCCCGCTTTTTTACCAATAATTCCTGGTCACCATATTTCTCCTTGGCGATTTCCTTTTCTAATTGTTTAATATATTTTTTCCAGTGCTCCATGATAAGGTCATACATCTTCACGGCAATGAGTTTATCCATCGCGATAAACATTCCTTTGCCCTTATAACCTCTGTTGCAGAAGTGCCAAACGACATCTTTAGCAATGGCATCTAATCGCTTCCTGGCAGTCAGAATAGGGTATTCTCTTGCAAAAAGTTGTTCAATTCTGCTGCGTTGATCAC
>DDBO01000040.1 GCA_002332755.1 Bacteroidales bacterium UBA2030
CCAACCATGCCCGCCCCCTAAAGGCCTCAAAAACCTTATCGAGCCAGAATTTTCCGGGCTCTATGTACCAAAATTTCCTGCTCCGGCTCCAGGCTACCCCAGGTAGAGTCTTTACACATTCAATAAGCTGTTCGTCTCTGTCGAACACCAGACTCACCACCTCCTTACGTCTATGTCGGGTAAAGCTCAGGGTAACAATCTTTTTCTTAGTGCAGGAAATACCTTGGGCGGTCATGTCGATAAGTCTATGGTTCTTAGGTCGATGTGTGCTAAAAGGCTGTCAAAATTGGATAAACGAAATCTCGTATCGAGGCGAATATAATGAATAATTTTCAAAAGTCAAGTACTTTGGTTTTTTTTCTTGAAAAAAATTTATGAATTAAAATAAAAGACACTGTTGCTTTAACAATTTTTTCATTTATAACACTTTAGATAAAAAGACCTGAAACAATCAAAAACCGATATCAAGTAATAAGGAAGGGGGTAAGGAATATAAATCAAGCCGCACGTTCTTTAGCAAACCTGGCAGTATAAAACGCCAAATCATTAGAGGATAATCCGAAAAAGGCTGCCCCAAACCATCAGACAGCCTTATTTTAATAAGCGTTTTAACTACACCCTTTTTTAACCAACTGGCCAAATCATTTCTTTGTAGCTTTGCCAAACTCTTTAATACCCGATTTGGTCCATGCGCGTTAAAAGAATATTCGACTTTCTTTACTACAATCACGAACGATACCACAAAGACGTAGTTGTTGCAGGCAAAAAAGCCGGTAAATGGGTTACTTACTCTTCAGCACAATATATCGAAATGTCGGCTCTGGTAAGTTATGCCCTTATCGAACTTGGCATTCAGGCAGGCGACAGAATAGCCACCATTAGCAGTAATCGTCCGGAATGGAATTTTGTGGATATAGGAACCCTGCAAATTGGTGCCATTCACGTGCCCGTATATCCATCCATTAATGAGGAAGAACTTATTTATATTCTGAAAGAATCGGGTTGCCGAATTGTATTTACAGGAAACAGGTATACTGCATCCACCATTGAAGAAAGGAAAAGCGAACTACCTGATTTACAAAAAATAATTTGCTTTGATGATAATTCAAACAGCCTGCCCTTCTCCGAATTCCTTCAGATTGGCCGGGCTCACCCTCAACCTGAGGAACTGGCTACCCGAATGGCGCAAGTAAACCCTGAGGATATTGCCTCAATTATATACACCTCAGGAACCACCAGCCAGCCCAAAGGTGTAATGCTTACCCACGAAAATCATGTGAGCAATGCCTTGGTGGCTGCTTTCACCATCAACTTAAATGATAGCCATCGACGTGTCAGTTACCTTCCTCTCTCACATTCGTACGAGAGGATGGTATGTTACACTTGTCTCTATTTAGGAATTTCGGTATACTACGCCGATGGAGTAAGTGCAATTCTGTCGACACTGAAGGAAATAAAACCTCATGTTTTGGTCTCAGTTCCTCTATTGTTGGAGAAAGTATATCAAGGTATTTTGAAAAAAGGGTTAGAGTTAAAAGGAATACAGAAAGTTATTTTCCATTATGCATTAAGATTAGCGCAACGATTTGAGCTGAACAAAGAAATGGGCTGGTGGTATAATCTGCAGCTCAGCCTGGCACGAAAAATCGTTTTTATAAAATGGAAGGAAGCCTTAGGCGGAGAAATTATTAAGATAATTACGGGTGGAGCCAGTGTACAACCCTATTTAGTCAGAGTATTCTGGGCTGCAGGAATTCCAATATATGAAGGCTATGGTCTAACCGAAGCATCTCCATTAATTGCCTATAATACAGAAGGAAATATAAAACCAGGTACTGTTGGCAAAGCCATACCCGATGTGGTGGTTAAAATAGCCGAAGATGGTGAGCTACTGGTTAAAGGGCCCAATGTCATGAAAGGTTATTACAATCAACCTGAAATAACCATGAATGTAATCGACCAGGAGGGCTGGCTGCATACCGGCGATTTAGCGGAAATAGATGAAGAGGGTTTCATCAAAATTACGGGACGCAAGAAAGAAATTTTTAAACTTGCCTCCGGAATTTATGTTTATCCGGAAAAACTCGAAGGCCACCTCAAGCAATCTTTATACATAAGCCAGGCGTATGTTATCGGTGAGAATCAAAGCATTTTGGCTGCCCTCATTCAACCCAACTTCGATTACATCAAAGAATTATTTGCCAAACAGGGCATTCATTTTACATCAAACCGGGAGCTGATTAACGACGATAGGGTAAAATCGCTTATTGAATCCGAAATTAAAACCCTAAACGGCCCCGGAGTGAAAGAAAATGAGACCATTCAGCGATTTGCACTTGTGGCTGAGGAATGGACCATAGATACTGGAGAACTCACTCCCAGCCTTAAATTGAAAAGAAGGGTCATAGATGAAAAATATAAAGAAATTATTACAGGCTTCTTTAAAGACAACCTCTCAAATTTATAACTTCAAATCCGGCATATCCATCGTTTTCGGCAGGAACTGATAAGGATTGTCGTCTTTAATCAGGGAGCCTTCCCCATAGAATATTCTCCTGTAATGATAAAAATTCAGGCCAAGCATGAGAGCTGTAATCCAACGACGGGTTATAATCCAGGTTCTGAAAAAATTGCGAAGAATATGCCTGTAAGAATAAATCCCGGCCAAAGATTTCTTCATGTAAGAATTGAAATTATCAGAAGACATGTGGGGATGTTTTACGACCATTTCGGTAAAATCATAACGCTGCCAGTCGTTAGGATAATTCGAGTAAATAAATCTATCATGTCGTTTCATTTCAGTATACAAACGGGTGCCGGGCAATGGAGTAAGCACTGAAATTTGAAAACTATCGGCTTTTGAAGCACGAATATGTTTCACCCGTTGATTCATGGTCTCTGGTGTGTCGGAGTCCCAGCCAAAAATATATCCTGCAATGACTCCTATGCCCTGACGATGGATTTTTCGGAAAACTTCATTGTAATTATCGACCCCTTTGTGTAGATTCAAAGTTTTACCTGCCTCATGCAATTGCTTCGGTAATTCGGATTCCACCCCTATAAAAACCATACGGCAACCGCTTCGTGCGGCCAGTTTCACAAGCTCGGGATCATCGGCAAAATTAATGGAAGCTTGCGAGATCCAGTGTTTTCGAATTCCGCTACGAATAATAGCCTCAAAAAGCAAACCGGCCCTCTCTCTCGATTCAGAAGAATAACCAATGATATTGTCATCAACAAAAAAAACATAATTCTGAGGTACATTCCTCAACTCCTCCACAATCTCTTCAATAGGGCGAAACCGATAATGCCTACCGTTGAATGCGGATACACTGCAAAAACTGCAGTTTAGAGGGCAGCCACGGGAAGTTTGCACCGAAGCAGCAATGTACCCCGGATGAAATAAATCCCTTCTTGGTAAAGGCTGTTTTACTTGTCGATGGACAGCCACTTCATACCTGGGTTTAAGTTTTCCGTTTTCAAAATCTGATGTAACCTGAGGCCAGACCGACTCTGCTTCGCCAACGACCACAGCATCTACGTAATTTAAGGCTTCTTCGGGACAAAGTGAAGCATGAATGCCACCCATAACTACAGGGATACCTTTCTGTCGATAGTATTTAGCTATTTGATAGGCTCGGGGAGCATTTGCTGTAAAGGCAGTCAAAGCTACCAGATCCGCATCGTAAGGCCTGAAATGACGGAAATTTTCGTCGATTAGTTTTATCCGATAATACTCTGGAGTAAGCGAAGCCAAAATACCCAGAGCCAAGGGCTGATTTCGGGTGGCCCTGTTAATGGTAAACCCTCGTCTCAATTGCGACACGGGATTTACAAAAAGAATCGTAGGTTTGGATTTACTGGATGTCATTTATCAAGAAACCAGTTTTTCACCTTTTTTCCGTCCTGAATAAACATGTTGCGGTAATTCCAATTGCTCATATACGACCAATAGGCAGTGGTAAAACTTTTCAGGTTCCACCACGACTTGAAAAATTTGCGACGGAGGTGCGAAGGGTCATAAATACGGTTAAGGGCGATATTCATTTCCTCAAGGAACTCTTCACGTGTCATAAGGGCGGGTCGAAAAACCATATCCCCATAGTCGAAACGCTGCCAGTCGTCAGGGAAATTGTCATGAATAAAGCGACCCTCCTGCCTGAGTTTGTCATACAGCCGGGTGCCGGGCAATGGAGTCACAAACGTTGACTGTATGCTATCAGCATTCGATTTTCGGATATACTTTACTCTTTGGTGTATTCGCTCCGGAGTATCTGTATCCCATCCAAACATGAAGCCTGCAATGACGGAGATTCCATATCTGTGAACTTTTTTAAAAACTTCTTCATAGGCATTGACACCGATTCGAAGGTTGATTTTTTTGTTCGATTCTTCCAGCCCTTCAGGTTGTTCGGTTTCCACCCCTACAAAAATCATTTTACAACCACTGCGTGCTGCCCATTTCAATACTTCAGGATTTTCGGCAAGATTAAGAGAAGCTTGCGATATCCAATCTTTGCGTATGCCAGCTTCAACCATTTTTCGAAAAAGCTCTATAGCACGCTCCTGATGAGCCTTGGAAATACCCACAATATTGTCATCCAGGAAAAACACATTGCGTTGAGGAATAGTTTTCAGTTCCTCGATAACCTCATCTACCGGACGCATTCGATAATGCCTGCCATTGAATGCCGACACAGAACAAAAACTACAATCGAAAGGGCATCCTCTGCTGGTTTGAATGGAGCCAAATACATAACCCGGATGAAACAAATCACGTCGGGGCAAAGGACTATTATTCATTGGAAGCAATTGTCCTTTGTAAACTTTTTGCAACTGGTTGTTTTCGAAATCACGAATCAAGCCCGGCCATACACTTTCGGCTTCTCCAACCACAACAGAATCAGCGAATTGAAGGGCTTCGTCGGGCATCATGCTTACGTGAATTCCCCCCATCACTACAGGTACGCCTTTTTCTCTGTATAATTGTGCTATTTGATAAGCTCGTGTTGCGGTACTGCTAAATGCCGTTATTCCTACAAGATCAGCCGGATAGTACCTGAAAGTCCTGAAATTTTCATCTATAATTTTAACTTTCCAATGCGAAGGGGTAAGGGCAGCAATAATTCCGAGGCTCAGGGGTTGATATTTGGTATCACGATTAACCAGAAAACCTTTACGAAGTTGGTTTGCCGGATAAACCAGAACCAGCGTTGGACGTGTATCATTCATCATTGATGCGAATTTATTGCGATTGAGGGTCTTTCAAGAGCCACAGACCTGTAATTGAAGTTAGAATTCCATGCCCAGACAGCCGTACGCAGGCTACGTGTATTCCACAGGGTTCTTAAAAATTTCAGTCGGAGGGCGCCGCCTTGAAACAATGTAGCATAAGCCCGGTTAATTTCTGAGGCAAGGGTTTCAGCCTCCATTTGAGCGGGCCGAAAAACTACATCTGAAAAATGATAATGCTGCCAATGTTCGGGCAATCGGGCAGGCAGAATTCTATTATCTTTCGCCATGCGTTCATAGAGCCGTGTTCCGGGTAAAGGTGTCATTACACTGGCTTGAATGACATCAACAGAAGAACGCAAAATATATTGAGTACGCTTCCGCAAAGTCGCTGGTGTATCCGAATCCATTCCGTAAATAAAGGCCCCCAGCACGGCAATGCCTGCTTTATGAATGGCTTTAAATGCATGAGCATAATTGTTAATTCCCAGTTTCAGATTCAATCTTTTGTTGGTATCGTGCAACTGAGACTCAGATTCTGCTTCTACCCCTAATAAAAGCATTTTACAGCCACTGCGGGAAGCCATCTTCAGGAGTTCTTTATCCTGTGCAATATTCATACTGGCTTGGGCAAACCATTCCTTACGCAGGTTGCGGCGAATCATCCCTTCGAAGATCTCTAAAGCATGTTCACGGGCCTTGTCATTGTAGCCAACAATATTGTCATCCACAAAATAAATCAATCGGTTTCTTAGCGAAGCCATTTCCTCCAATATGGCCTCAACCGGCCGCAGACGGTATTGGTGGCCATTGAAAACCGGGACACTGCAAAAATCGCAATCCATGGGGCAACCCCGCGACGTCTGAATACTGGCAAAGAGATAGGATGGGTGAAAAATCTCATGTTTGGGTGCAGGCATCTGAGATAGATCGGCGGGAGGAGCTTTATAAATCTTCTGCAGCCGTCCAGCCTCAAAATCGCGAATCACCGCAGGCCATATGCTCTCTGCTTCGCCCACAACTACCGCATCAGCGAATTGCTTAGCTTCTTCTGGCAACATAGAAGCATGAATGCCCCCAATGACAACAGGTATGCCCTGACTCCGATAAATGGCAGCTATTTCGTATGCTCTGGCCACGGTGGAGGTAAAAGCAGTGATGGCTACAAGATCGGCCGGTCGGTAACGAAAAGGTTTGATGTTCTCGTCAAGCAATATCACCTTCCAATGGGATGGCGTCAGGGCGGCTACCATCCCCAGCCCTAAAGGCACCTGCCGGGATTCCTGACGCAGGGTGAATCCTCTACGGTACTGATTTGAAGGATTGATGAGTAAAAGTGTTGGTTTCAAATTAGGGTACAATTATTTTCGGCTCAAAAATACCTAATTCCAATAAACAGCACTACTCTGTTTATTCAGGCAATTGAGATAAAAAACTATCTTTGCCCATCCTAAAACTTATGAAAAATGTCGATAACCATAGAAGATTTCATCAAAAAAATTGAAGACGAGTTTGATGAGCTGGAGCCCGGCAAACTTAAACCCGAAAGTGTTTTCCGGGAAATGTTTGACTGGAATTCAATAAATGCCCTGGTGCTCATTGCCATGGTAAAAACAGAATATGATGTGACCCTCAATGCAGATGATTTGGTAAAGTCAAAAACTGTGAAAGACGTTTTTGAAATTATACGCTCTCGCTATAAAGGTTAATTTTTCAACCAACCCCAAGGTAAAGCCATGGCAAATTTTATTACGTCAGGTGTAAAGATTTCTGGATTGGCCGCTTGTGTTCCCCGAAAAGAAGTTTCTAATTATGATTACAAATGGGTCTCGGCCAAGGAGCGAGAACAATTGGTAAAAACCATTGGGGTAGAAAAACGCCGGCACGTTGAAAAAGGAACCACTACGTCAGATATGTGCCAGGCTGCTGCCGAAGCCCTTATCAACGGAATGCAAGTAGATCGCAGCCAGATAGACCTGCTCATTTTTGTTTCACAAACCCGCGATTATCTTATTCCCCAGACCTCAAATATTCTTCAGGACAAAATGGGTCTGCCCAAAACCTGCCTGTCGATTGATGTGAGCCTGGGATGTTCGGGTTATGTGTACGGCCTGGCCATGGCTTCCGGTATGATGAATGCTTTTAACATTGACAAAGCACTTTTGCTGGTTGGCGACATTTCTTCTCTCAATTCAGCTTACAGAGACAAAAGTACCTATCCTCTTTTTGGAGATGCCGGAACAGCTACCTTGCTGGAACGCGATAAAGATGCCCCGCCGATGCATTTTAGCCTCGAAGGGGATGGTTCAGGATACAAGGCTATTATCATTCCTGACGGAGGGATGCGGAATTTTCTTTCAAAAAAATCTTTCGATTATAAAAAAATAGCTCCAGGCATATATCGTAGTCCTCTTCATGTAGCCCTCGATGGCATTGAAGTTTTCAACTTCAGCCTCCGGGAAGTAGTACCCAATATTAAGCAGCTGCTTAAGTTTTCTGGTGAGGAACTGACTGATTTCGATTATGTTATTTTTCATCAGGCCAATAAACTCATTAACGACACTTTGCGCAAAATGCTAAAGTTGCCCCCCGAAAAAGTTCCTCTTTCCATTGGGAAATATGGCAATACCAGCTCTGCCAGCATACCTCTCACCATAGTGAGCGAGATTCAAAACGAGGTGAGAGGACGCAATTTAAAACTGTTACTTTCAGCATTTGGCATAGGCCTTTCTTGGGGAACTGCCAGCCTGGTGCTTCAAAAGCCATACTGCCCAAACATTGTTGAAATTTAAGCCATGGAAAATGTGTTTAGCCTGAAAGGAAAAACCATACTTATAACCGGGGCTTCCTCGGGATTGGGAAAACAAACGGCAATTTCGGCAAGCCGTATGGGAGCGACTGTGATAATCACCGGAAGAAGCGCTGAAAAATTGGCCGACACCTTCAGTCAGCTTGAGGGCGAAGGGCACCTGAGTATTCCTGCTGACCTTACCCAAACAGCCGATATCGAGCGGTTGACAGATAACCTACCCCGGCTTAATGGAGTTGTATACAGTACTGGGGTCAGCGTACTCAAACCCGCCCGCTTTATCGATCAAAGCGATATTGATCAAAATTTCAGTATAGGCTTTAATGCACCTGTTTTACTCACAAGCCGGCTGCTGGCAGGCAAGAAACTGATCAGCGGAAATTGCTCACTTGTATTTATATCTTCCATTTCCATAAAATACCCTTTTGTGGGAGGAGCAATGTATATCAGTGTTAAAGCAGCACTGGAAAATTACGCCCGCGTATTAGGGCTTGAACTCGCACCTAAACGTATCCGGGTTAATTGTGTTGCACCCGCATTTGTAAAAGGCCCCATGCTCGAGCAGACCCGCGAAGCTACTAATGATGAAACCATACGACAAATAGAGGCCCGGCAACCCCTGGGGCTTGGAGAACCTGAAGATGTGGCTAATGCCATCCTGTTTTATATCAGCGATGCCTCCCGATGGATATCGGGTACCAGTTTGATGTTGGGTGGAGGATAAAGTATGGATACTGACACTCTTAAACATCCGGAATTTTCAGTGGTGGTTCCTGTATTTAACAGCAGCGAATCCCTTGAGGAGCTTACAGAGGGTATACTGCAAGTTTTTCAGGAGCTGAATCGGAGTTTTCAAATCATTTTTATCGACGACCGTTCAACCGACGACAGCTGGAAGGTACTTTTTAACCTGAAAGAAAAATATCCTCAATATCTGACCCTGGTTCGTTTAGCCAAAAACTTTGGTCAGCACAATGCCACCCTCTGCGGTATGCAATTGGCTTCCGGTGAAAAAATCATAACCATCGACGACGACCTGCAAACCCCTCCTGCTGAGATCAAAAAGCTAATTGCCTGGCATGATGATAAAGGGGATGATGTGGTATATGGAATCAGCCGAAACAAAAATCATCATTTCATTCGCACTTTTGGAAGCCGGCTCATCAAATTTTTTTCCGGCAAGCTGCGCAATACCCCCGGAGAAGGCTCTTCGTTTCGACTCATAGCAAAACCCTTAGCCGATAAACTTCGTCAAAATGTTGTCTTTTTTGTTTTTATAGATGAGATCCTTCTTTGGTATACCGAAAACATCGGCTTTGTAGAAGTGCTTCACTTACCCCGCAAATACAATCACTCTGGATATACCCCTCGCAAACTTTTGAATCTTGTTACCAATCTGGTCATTTTCTACACCGACTTTCCCCTTAAATTAATGGTATATGGAGGTTTTTTTGCATCCTTCATCAGTTTTATTATGGGCTTGGTGTTTATCATTAAAAAATTGTTTTTTAACGTTCCCCTGGGATATACCAGCCTTATTGTTGCCATTCTCTTTTCTACCAGCATTACGCTTTTGAGCCTCGGGATTATTGGTGAATATCTGAGCCGTATTTATAAAGTTCAGAATAGGAAACCGCCATTTTCTATTGATAAAATCATTTAAGTGAAATTGATGCCATGAAGCTTATCCGCTATGGGATTGAACTGGAAAGGCTAAAGGAAAAAGACCTCGAGCTTGTACGTCAACACCGCAACAGCGAAAACATTCGCCAAACAATGGCTTACAGGGAGTATATTACTCCTGAAATGCAAAAGGAATGGTTTCAAAAAATAAACAATATCCATAACTTCTATTTGCTAATCCATTATCAAGGAGAAAAAATCGGTCTCATTAATGCCAAAAATATCGACTGGGAAAAGCAGGAACTTGAATCGGGTATTTTTCTGTGGGAGACTAATTATTATGAAACTTACGTACCGGCAGTAGTATCGTTGATGATCACCGATATGTGTTTCGAACTGTTTGATTGGGACGCCCTCTATGCTCATATTCTCAAAACCAATACCCGGGCTGTCGCGTATAATCAGGCACTGGGATATGAACTTCTACCCGGACAAGAAGACATTGAAAATCAGCTTTACAAACTCACCCCCCAACGATTCAGAAAAAAGACCAGCCGTATCAGGCAATTAATGGAAAAAATGTTTCCAGAAGATAAAACCGCCCGCCTGGTACTTGAACCCGAAGATTTTCATAATGGAATTGCCGAACAAATTGCTCCCCTCATAGAGCTGGCTATGCAGAAAAAACCTAACATAACCAGATGGAAAGAAACTGACGGAAGTGTTATTTTTTCTTTCGTTTAATGCGATGAAACCATTTTGCCAGAAACGGGAGAAATAAGGCAAAACGTTTTTTCATTCCTGCCGGTAAAAACTCGCTGGCATCCATTATTTTATATAGCATCCAACCATAAATCTGCCAGATTGCACTTCTGAAATACAATCCCAGGCTTCTTTTATTAAAAACCCGCTCATACCCCATTTGGGCAGCCCATTCCCCAATAACAAAATCCGCCATTTGTATTTCCCTCTCACTCAGGTGTGTTTTCCATTGCCCAATCGCACTTTTATTGACAGGGTTTCCGAGGTTCTTGTGAAAAAGTTCCAATAACTCCTTATCATACTTTTCCTTTACGACCTCTGCATATTTATAATAATCAAGCATTTGCGAATCCCACACCAGGCCTAAAAAAGCAAGCACCAGTCGTAAAACTTTCTCAGGATGGTCTACCAGGTCTTCGTAGCGAATAATAAGGGTTTGATTGGGGTATTGCAGCTTAAAATTCCAGGCCTTACGAACAACATATTTCCACCGATAGGCTTGCAAGGCCACTACAGGAGCCTCGAACGAGAACTTTCGTACCGATAAAAAATTATCGCGATAATCTCTCACAATAAAAATAATACGGGCATCAGGAAAAATCTGCCGCAACCTCCAGCCAAAGGTGGCAAATATTGGGTTCTTATCTCCAATTGCCATTATTGCCTGCTTATGGGGAAATATGGATGTATAATGGAGATAGAACAATTTAAAAACATCTCCAAACGAGCTGGATTCAGGCAAGGATTCAAGATCTTTTAAGAGAGAAGTCTCGTCAATCTCTAAATAAGAATATTGCCAATTCGGCGAGGCTAATCTCTCTTTAAAAGCTTCAAAAAACCGTTTTTTAAGTTCAGGTGAGAAATTTTTCTCTTTGCCAAATTCTTTGTAAAGGTTCAGCAAAACCGGATATTCCGGGGGCACTTTAATTTCGGGGTGCGCATCGAGAAGGGTCCGGAGCAAGGTAGTACCACTTCGGGGGCGGCCTAAAATAAAAAAAATCTGAGGGGATACTGTTTTCATCAAACTCTTTGAAACAGTATCAGGGAATAAGTTTAATTCTTAAAAAACAGGAAAAGGCTCAAGGTTTGAATTTACGATAAACTTTCACCAACCAGGGAAGCATCTGGGATAAAATAACCTTCACACGGTATGGTAAATACTCTCCCAATAACATTAATTTGTACAAGATAAAGCCATAAATCTGCATGGGCAGGGCTAAAATTTTAATACGCAATGGGAAATGATTAAATTCCCTCAAATATCCTGCCTTTCCTGCATATTCCCCTACGGTTACATCCATTAATTGAATCTCTCTTGAAGTGAGTTTTTCTTTCCAGCGTCCGATGGAGGATGTATTGATGGGTTGAATCAGGCTCTTATGGTATTTGAGCAAGGTTTCCCTGTCGATGAAAGAAAAGCCATCGCCCGCCTTTTTATGGAAATTAAGCATTGTAGGGACAAAAGGAATTTCAAGGAATGTGCATATCTGTTGGAGTTTTTCTTCCGGATGAGTAACCAGGTCTTCATAGCGGAACATAAGAATACGTGTTGGATAGGCTTCTTTAAGTTTAAGCATCATTCGGGTAATATATTTCCACCGCCAAGCCTGCAAAACCGGATGAGGGGCCTCCCATTCAAACTTCCGCATAGAAAGGAAATTATCCCTATAATCACGCGTTATAAAAAGAAATCTGGCGTCGGGAAACCATTTCATCAGCCGAGGGGTATAAAGGGCGTAAACCGGGTTTTTATCGCCGAGCAATCTTATATCCTGTTTAGGGAAGACACTTCGGCTATGATAGTAAAACAATTTTAGAACCTTGCTTAAGGGAACACCCCCCTGAAGCCGCAAAATATCAAGCGAAAGGGCTTGTTCGTCGATTCGCAGGTATTCGTAATTCCAGAAACTAAAAGTCTGAGGTTTTTTAAAGGTTTCCAATAGTTTGGCTTTATTGGATGCGTTCCAATGAGGATAGGCGCCCAGCCTGTTAAATAGGTCGGGAATTACCGGATACTCAGGAGGAACAATAACATTGGGATGTGCATCAAGCAAGGTACGTATCAATGTGGTACCAGACCGGGGACGGCCAATGATAAAAAAGAAAGGTAATTGCAACGGATCTGACATTCCTCAAGATTTCTGCAAAGGTAAAAAGCACAAACCATCAAAAGATAATCGTAAAAATGAAAAAAGCCCCCCGAAGGAGGCTTTTTTCAAAAATCTGACAGGGAATATTACTTGGTAACAGT
>DDBO01000061.1 GCA_002332755.1 Bacteroidales bacterium UBA2030
CAAATGGAAGGTACTGCGGGGATATCGGAGGTAATACCCATTTTGCGGGCAATGGTAATAACGGCCTGAGGGCTGTAGCGTTTCATCAGAAAGGCCGAAATGTAATTGACCGAATTGGCCAGGGCCCATTTGAGGGTTACCATTTGCCCCTCGCGCGCATCATCAGAATTTTTAGGTGTCCATATGGTCCCGTCATCCATTTCGAAGCTTACAGGAACATTAGGAACCTGTGTGCAAGGCCCAAATTCGCCCTCCTGCATGGCGAGGGTATAGAGGAAAGGTTTGAATGTGGAGCCTACTTGGCGTTTCGACATTATAACATGATCGAACTGAAAATACCGATAATCGATTCCCCCAACATAGGCTCTGACAAATCCCGTATTAGATTCTACGCTCATCAGACCTGCTTGCAGAAAATGCAAGGAATAACGAATACTATCCATGGGGGTCATTAAAGTATCTATCTCGCCTCGCCAGCTAAATACTTTCATGCGGGTTTTTGTATTGAAAGCGCGACGGATGGAGTCTTTCGAGATGCCTGCTTGCCGCATGCGAATATAACGGTCGGAGCGGCGCATGGCATCTTCCATAATCTTCTGGATATCTTCATTGGAAAGGTCGGGACTGAAGGGGGCATTTTTGTATCCCTTCCAGTGTCTGAAAAAGGCAGGTTGCAGCTCACCCGCAAGATGCTTTTTGACGGCATATTCGGCATACTCCTGCATCCGTGAGTTGATGGTTGTGTATATTTTCAGTCCGTCCTTGTATAAGTTGTAGGGTGTCCCATCGCTCTTATAGTGTTTTGAGCACCATTCGGTAAGTTGGCCCCTGAGAATTTCACGGAAGTAAGTGGCGAGTCCGCTTTTATGGTCCATAACCCGGTAATGCGACATATCCAATGGAAGGTTCTTTAATGAGTCTTCCATGGCTTCATAATTATCAGGGAAATAGCTTGCCATTTTTTTTATAACCAGGTTGCGGCGACGTAGCGAATTTTCCGGATTGCGTACGGGGCTGTAGCGGGTAGGGGCATTGACAATAGCTACAAGGGTAGCCGCTTCTTCGGGATTGAGCTCAGAGGGCTCTTTGCCAAAAAAGGTGTTGGCCGCCGATTTTATTCCGAAGGCATTGCTGCCAAAATCGACGGTGTTGAAATACATAGCGATAATTTCTTCCTTGGTGTAGTTTCTTTCGAGTTTGATAGCCGTAACCCACTCTTTAAATTTTCTGAGAATGAAAGCAGGTTTTGAAAGATTCTCGCCTCTGGGGAATAGGTTTTTAGCCAATTGTTGAGTGATGGTGCTACCTCCCCCGGCATGCCTTCCTGTGATTACACCAAACATCACCCTGAAAGTGGCTTTAAAATCGATACCCGGATGTTTCATAAAACGGGCATCTTCTGTAGCAATTAGTGCATAAACCAGATGTTTGGACAGGTCGCTGAAATGGGCATTGTAGCGGTTTTGAACGTAGTAGGTACCTAAAACCTTACCGTCGGCCGAGATAATCTGTGTGGCAAGGTTACTTTTAGGATTTTCCAGGTCTTCAAAGGTGGGCATGTCGCCAAACAAACCAGCCGCCAGTAACAGGAAAAATAGAAAGATAGCGGCAAGCAAGCCGGCAAAAATGAGCCAGATTTTACGGATGTATTCCTTAATATCTGAAGGATACCCTTCAATGTTGAAAAAAAACTGATAAACCCTGTTTTTTGTTTTATCCATAGAGGGCTGCTATGAAATTAAAGACAATTTACCTTGAAGTATTTTGTGATTGCCCGGCCGGGCTGATTTTCAATCCTATTTCAGGAATTCCCCGCAAGTGTGCTTCTCGCATACCCTGTTCAAAAATGAAATGGTAGGTGCCTTTGCGGGGTAAAATAACATTTCGTTTGATAAGGAAGCGGCTCTCGCGTACGCTGCCATTTTTGCGTCCGAGCCATTTCCCTTCAGGGGTTGCCAGTAGGCATTCCAGGGTGTCGCGAAATCTGCGTCCATCAGGAAACTCGGTATCCAGAAAAAGATAGAGATTGGCGTAGGGATAGTCTTCGTAATTGCGGATATCTACAAAAACATCCACCGGCTTCAGAGAATCAGCAAAAGTGAATTCGAATGTGGTCTTATAACCCATGGGCCATATGGCATTTGGTATTTTACGGGTATCATGGTATAAGTCGGAGGGGCTGCAAGCATGCAGCAATAGGGCAAATGCGAGGGCAATAAGCATGTAGAATGATGTCTTTGAATGGGTAAATATTCGCTTATTCATCAGCGAGGTCTTTAAAAGCATCGAAATCGGCGGTAGGAACATCGATAAATGATTTGGGTTCCTCTATTTGGGCGAAATCTTCAAGATTTTCCGGTCGGGAGCCCTGAAGATTCATCTCATGAATTTCTGCCACCTTTTCAGCAGGAATTGCCATAATGTTGTTGGGATCATTTTCGTATACATACCACATGAGCCTTTTGAAAACATCAATTTTCAGGCATGTTGCTTTTCCTTTATTCGTTTCAAGTATGATTTCTTGTGATGGGAAATTTTTGAGTGCATCGAGATAAGATTCAAATTCATAATTGAGGCAGCATTTCAACTTGCCACATTGCCCAGCCAGCTTTTGCGGGTTGGGTGAGAGTTGCTGCACTTTGGCCGCCTGAGTGGAAACCGAACGAAATTTGTTTATCCAGGTAGAACAGCACAACTCCCTACCACAACTCCCGATGCCTCCTATTTTGCTTGCTTCCTGTCGTAGGCCTATTTGCCGCATTTCTACCTTAACCCTGAACTTTTCGGCTAATACTTTGATAAGTTCCCTGAAATCGACCCTATCGTCGGCTGTATAATAAAAAATGGCTTTTCCTCCATCTCCTTGATACTCCACATCATTGAGCTTCATCTGTAACCCCAAATCTTCTGCAATTTTTCGGGTTTTTAGTAAAGTATCATTTTCGCGACGGCTTACTGCCAACCATTTTTCAATATCGGCCGGGCGAGCATGCCTGAATACTTTGCGCAATTCTGCCTTCGTGGGGTCTATTCCTTTTGCTTTCATTTGTAAGAAAGCAGTATATCCTGTAAGGCTTACTATTCCAATGTCGTGACCCGGATTCCCTTCCACTGCAACTATTTCGCCCTGTTTGAGTCGAAGCTCTCGCGGCACCTGCATGAATTCCTTGTGGTTATTCTTGAACCTGATTTCCGCAATATTGGGAATACCGTTTATTGGAGGGGTGGGTATTTCCGAAAGATAATCGTGGGTAGCAAATTTTGCGCAACTGTTTTTAAACGGACTATCCTCTGGTGATTCCGGATTGGGTGAACAGCAGCATCCTCGCGAAAAAAGAATATTATTTATGTCTGTTATTTTATTCATGATGAAAGTAAAATTATGAAAATTAATGATTTATATATATGGCTTGGATTGGGAGCCAGGTAATTCAGGAATTTGCAAAAATAGTGAAAACCCTATTTGGGCAGGATTATACAACTGAGCAGAAAGCAAATGAAATTTGATCTCCGATTATTTTCTTATAGGTTGCCTGAAAAGCTCCATGAGAGAAATGGTAAGGGAGGTAAAAATCATTTGGGGTGAGCCATTTCGAACCAACCAATAGATAGCTTCCTCAAAAGCCTGGGTAACTGAGGTAAGGTTTTCAGGGGATATAAAACGATTGAAGTTTTTGGCAAATTCTTTTTCTTCCTTGCTGGCTTTTACCAGATCTCCTTCCTCGATAGGATACACAAAGCTGTTTCTTAACATTTTTTGGGCATAAAGCAAAAATTGCTTTTGGCCTTCGGGAGGTAGTGCTTTAAAGAAATCAGTTATTTGGGCAATTACAGGTAATTTCAGGGGCTCTGAAGGGTTGGGGTTGTAGTCGGTTTTGAAACAAAAGCGCATCCAATTTCTGAAAGCGTTAAAAAATTCTCCAGTGGCTCCAGCATTTTCGTGCAGTTTACGTGCCAATGCGAAATCACCTTCGGCAATCATGGCCAGAGTAGTTGCTTCTTCTCCGCTGATTTTTAATTCTTTGATAAGCAATTCACGGGTCTGTGCCTGGGTCATCGCCGGAATGGCTATGCTCTGGCAACGCGAAAGGATGGTAGGAAGCAATGACTCACGGTTGTGGCTTACCATGATAAAAATGGTTTTCTCGGGCGGCTCCTCGAGCGATTTGAGTAATCGATTAGAGGTTTTTTCCTGGAAAAATTCTGGCAACCAGATAATGAGGATTTTATAGGACCCTTCCACCGATTTATAAGCAAGGTTTCGAATGATTTCTATGGCATCGGCAGTATATATCATGCCTCTTTTGCCTGCCAGACCCGCTTTTTCCATCCATTCATCATACGAGATAAAGCCACCCTGGTTTTGAATAGCTTTGCGCCAGGCGTCGATATATTCACTGCTACGCGTGCCGTCGCTGCCCTTATTATCTTCGCCCGATTCATCATCATCTCCCGATGCGCCTTTCTTTTTGGCTACAGGATAAATAAAATGCAAGTCAGGATGGGCCAATGCATCAAATTTATGACATGAAGGGCAATGCCCGCAAGCGTCATCCGGGCCACGTTGATGACAAAATATGTATCGGGCATGGGCTAAAGCCAGAGCCAGCGCTCCACTGCCATTTACCCCTGCAAACAACTGGGCATGGCTTATTCGCCCTGCTTCAACAGAATAGATAAGTCTGCGTTTTATATCCTCGTATCCCGGAATATCCTTGTAATACATATTCTTATTTCGCAAATTCAGATTCCTGCAAAGGTAAGACTTGCTCCTTAATTGCCGTTAACATCCCATTAACTCTTTATTTCCTGCGTTTTTTGTAATTTTGACCCATGCTGGGTGTGAAACATATATTAAAAGTATTTCTTTCCTTAAGCCTTGCCATACTGGTAGTTACGGGCAGCGGGGGAATTATGCTTAATGTTCACACCTGTCTGTCCCATCACGATCGCTACATTCATCTGTTTCAGGCCACAGGCCATTGCGATCACTCCGAAACATGCTGCATGAATCATCAGATGCATGTTTGCTGCTTATTTGAAAATTCATGCCAGCAGGGACAGACGTCGGACATGAAATATCTTCCTTTGTGTTGTCGCGACGAAGTCGTTAGCCTTTCTGTGGGTTTCTTTTTAAACGAAAAGCAGAATGATGCTGTTTACGAGCACATTATTTATGTTTTGAATGCGCAGGGACTCGATTTAGGAGAATCCGATTTCAGCCAAACATTATTAAAATTTAAAGAAGTCTGTTGCGTCACAAATCCGCCGGTTAAAGACAGAATTGCGGCACTGGGTGTTTTCCTGATTTAGAATTATTGCTATCCTGGGAATTTTTTGGCAGATATTCTTATGCTGCCATTTAATGCTTTTTCAATTTATTACTATTTATAAACTTTTCTAAATCAGGAATTTATTATGCGTACTATCAATAAACCTAATTTTGTTTTATTTCTATTTATCTTTATTTCAGTTTTTTACAAATCTCTGGCTCAAAATGGAGTTGCTGCAATAGAGGGGAAAGTATGGGCGTATAACGAAAAAGGAATAAAGGTACCCCTTCCATATGCCAGTGTTTACTGGGCAGAAACTACTAATGGAACCACTACTGATGTCAATGGCAATTTTACGATTCATCGGATACCCGGCGTAACGTTGCTGGTGGCTTCCTACATTGGATACAGGAGTGATACGATAGAGGTGACCCACCCGGATGAACCCATTGAATTTACGCTTTCGATGTCCTCCGAGACTCTGAAAGGTGTGGAGGTGAAAAGCAGACAGGACAACTCATTTGTTTCTAAGCTGACCACCATCAAAACAGAGCATATAACCACGGAAGGATTAAAACAACTGGCATGCTGCAATCTTTCCGAAAGTTTTGAAAACAGTATAACGGTAGATGTAGGCTATACAGATGCGGTTACGGGTGCCAAACAAATACAAATGCTTGGACTGGCAGGAGTATACAGCCAGCTGATGCTTGAGAATATGCCATTTTTACGTTCTATTGCGGCTCCGTACGGTTTGAATTATGTGCCCGGGCCCTGGATGCAATCCATTCAGGTAAGTAAAGGAACTGCCTCGGTGGTAAATGGTTTTGAATCGGTTACCGGGCAGATAAATTTAGAATACTTGAAGCCGGAACATTGGGAAAATAGGGCTTACGTTAACCTTTTTGGGAGTACCGAAGGCAGGGGAGAATTGAATTTTATGGGACGTATGCCCGTCGGCAACAACCTTTCCACCTTGCTAATGGCACATGCTTCTATGCAACAGAGTGAAATGGACCACGATAAAGACGGGTTTATGGATTTACCCCGTACTCGCCAAATTAACCTTTTAAATCGTTGGACGTATGAATATGGAGATCTGGGGCACAGCCAGCTAAGCGTGAATTTTGTATCGGAAGACCGTTGGGGTGGCTCGTTAGGCGCTTACAATATGCCCTCTTGGCGTCAGCAAGGGCTTTATGCTTCTGATATAAAGAATCAAAGATTTCAGGCTTTTCTCAAGTCGGGATTCAGGCTCGATGATCATGGTCACAACAGTGTGGGACTGCAACTATCAGGCACTGTCCATGACCTGGATGCTTTTTTTGGTGATCGGTATTATTCGGCATCCGATCGTGAATTATATGCCAATTTGATTTTTCAGCTTGAACCGGGACATTCCGAACACCATAAAATCAGTGCCGGAGCCAGTTTTCAGCTGGAAAAACTTACCGAGTACTTTTACGAAGACAGTTTGATAAGAAACCATCAAACCCCTGGTGTGTTTGCCGAATATACATTTACCCCTGTCGAGTCATTTACAATAATGGCGGGCCTGCGTGCCGATAATAACAGTGTTTTCGGGACATTTGTGACGCCGCGCTTTCATCTTCGTTGGCAGCTCACCCCGAGCATAGTGCTCAGGGGATCTGCCGGTAAGGGTTATCGCACGCCTGCTATGCTCACCGATAATTTGGGCTTCCTTTCCAGTTCACGCCAAATCATCATTGAAGGCGAGCCTGGTCTTGAAAAAGCCTGGAACTACGGGATGAATCTAACGAAAACATGGGAATGGAGCGACAGTAGAAAAGTGGATCTCACTATCGACATTTACCGAACCACCTTTGATCAGCAATGGGTAGCCGATGCCGATGTATCTGCCCGTAAGGTTTTGCTATACAACCTCGAAGGCCATTCAAGAAGTAATAGTTTTCAGGCCGAGGTGAGGGTTGAGCCGGCCAAAGGTTTTTCACTTTTAGGAGCCTTTCGCTTTAATGATGTTAAAATGTTGCTAAACAATGAACTTAGAGAACGCCCATTTGTTAATCGTTACAAAGCCTTGCTTAATCTTTCCCGAAAAACCCGATTTGATAAATGGCAATTCGATGTTACCCTGCTTTGGAATGGAGATGCGCGCATACCCTATACAGCCGACAATCCGACGGAATTTCGTTTAGAGGAACGTTCGCCTTCCTACATTGTAGCACATGCTCAAATTACACGTAGGTTCAAGCACTTAGAGATCTATGCCGGTAGTGAAAATCTTGGCAACTACCGTCAACATCACCCGGTGCTTGCCGCGAATGATCCTTACGGGCCTTTCTTTGATGCCTCGATGATCTGGGGGCCTCTTTCCGGAAGAATGATTTATGCAGGTTTACGTTGGACACTCCTCTAAATTTAATTCAACCTTAACTATGAATCAATTTGCTCAGTTTATTCTTGATGACTCAACCTGCAGGCGTTGTGCCCAAATTATTAAAGATCAATTTACGAGGATTCCCGGGGTACAGGGCATTGAAATAGATTTTTCAAAAGGATTAATTATTATTGAATATCAATCTGATTTAATCCAGCATAGTCGTTTTGAAGAAACTTTTCAAAAATTGGGTTATTCCTGTAATGATGGATATGTCAGCAAGCAAAATTCTTGTTGTTAATTAAAATATTAATTATGAAAAAGTTAGCATTTTATACATGGATGGCATCGACGGCCATATTGATACTCTCAGTCGGTAAGGTATTCGGAGCCAATCCTGATACTGTTTGGATACGTACCTCTGCACAATGTGAAATGTGTAAGGAAGCCATTGAGAAAGCTCTTGCCTATGAGAAGGGAGTCATTAGTTCTGACCTTGACCTTAAGACCAAAAAGGTCAAGGTAGTTTACAATTCTGCTAAGACTTCTCCTGAAAAAATAAGGAAAGCCATCAGCGGGAGCGGTTACGATGCCGATGAGGTGGCTGCAGATCCAAAGGCTTACAAACGCTTGCCCAGTTGTTGTAAAAAGCCTCAAGACAGATAACTTATTTATAAGCCTATGAAAAGAAAAATCCGGCGCACAAAGGGATGGGCCGGATTTTCTTTTTTGTGAATTAATTGTGCTTAATATTCAATATTTTCTGAGGTTGAGCCCACACGATCCATTGCGCAGCGGAAGCCGATATAGTCGGTGCTGAGTCTTTCATCAAGGAATCGGCGCACGCTGGGTGAGAGGAAATAAGCCCCATCTTTCCACGAGCCTCCTTTGTAAACTCTCGACCGGTCGGTAATAAGTGAAGTTGCACCTTCGCCAAACTTATTATTGGCGGGATCCCAGATGCCATTATTGTACATGAGTGTAGTGGATTGTTGATTTTCGCCCACCATTTTCCATTTTTCTCTGACATCTTCAGAACTGGCAGCGCCTAAAGAAGCCCAGTCACCGTCAAGGTAGTTGCGGTTGTCGGCCGTACGGTAATTGCGGCGGAAGGGCAAGGTGGGATCTACCTGGGCATCAACATTTTTGCGTTTGAAGCGTCCGAAATTTTCGTTGAATTCTCCTTCAGGAGTTTTTAAGTCGCGGTCAATTTGGAACTGGCCCTGACCGGCAAGGTCGGGAGCCTTAAATACATTTCCGCGGAAAGGATTCAAGTCGGAGGCATCTTCGAAGGTTGAAGGCCTGTATACATCGAGTACCCATTCTGCAACATTACCAGCCATGTTGTAAAGCCCAAAATCGTTGGGGTAGTAAGATATAACAGGGGCGGGAATGTCTGCTCCATCGTTGAGGAAACCTGCCACGCCCATATAGTCGCCGCGGCCACGCTTAAAATTGGCAGCAAAACGTCCCCAGTCGCGATCTTTAGGAGAATTTATACGGGTGAAGTTACCGTTCCATGGGTAAATACGGCGTTCACGTATATTCTCGAATTCTGTATTGCCAATCAGGCCATAAGCTGCGTATTCCCATTCAGCTTCGGTTGGGAGGCGATAGTTGGGCAACACAATTCCGTCTTCCATACGTACCCGACGTTTTTTATCTTTAGCCTTACTGCTAAGGTCGGGCAATCCAAGGGTGTCAACTTCGCCCCGGCGGTTGCGCATCGTGTCGCCTTTGGTATAATATCCACCTAAATAGGCTTCGGTGGTGAAAAAGTCGTTTACATCATAGTCGGTATCCAGACGATATACACCTGCCTGATATAAAAGCATTTCGTTAACACGGTCCGTACGCCAACGGCAATATTCATTGGCCTGCAACCAATTGACGCCTACTACCGGATAATCGCGATAGGCCGGATGACGCAGGTAGAGGTTAACCATAGGTTCGTTGTAAGCCAAGCGGTCGCGCCAAACAAGGGTATCGGGCAGTTGTTTCACATAATATTCTTGGTAGTCGAGGCGATTGGTTCGATAAAACACTTTTTTGATCCAGTAAAGGAATTCAAGGTAATGGAGATTGCTTACCTCGGTTTGATCCATATAGAATGAACGTACGGTAACCCTTCGGGGGGTATTATCCCATTCGCCCAGGACATTATCCTGGGTGGCTCCCATAACAAAGGTTCCCCCTTCAATGAAAACCAGACCAGGGCCGTTGTTCTGTCCGGCGAAATCAATTTTCTCGAATCCTCCTTGTTCAGGGTCGTTGTAATTCCATCCGGTAGCTTCCGATTTTTCTTTATTTTTTCGGAAAAG
>DDBO01000113.1 GCA_002332755.1 Bacteroidales bacterium UBA2030
ATGCAAAATCAATTAAAGCAGGGCTTCAAGTTTTTTCACCAGATGCGATTTGGGAACGGCTCCTACTTGTTTATCAACAATTTCTCCGTTTTTTAGGAATAAAATTGTAGGAATGTTCCGTATTTTGAACCGCATTGCTGTTTGCGGATTACTGTCGACGTCAAGCTTGCAGATTACGGCTTTGTCTTTGTATTCTTCTGCCATTTCGGCGATAATGGGGCCCACCATGCGGCAGGGACCACACCACTCAGCCCAGAAATCAATAACTACGGGCTTGTCGGTCTTCATTACTATTTCTTCGAAATTTTGGTCAGTCAGGGTTATGGCCATAAATGTATTTTTAAAAGGTTTGGGGCAAATTTAATGGTTTCCTGGCTAAAGGTGGGTTAATGCCAAGAATTTTTCCTCTTAATGGATATATTAACATCAGGATTTGCGCGAAGCTCTTTGAGGAAATTTGAAGGGATTATGCCACCGTTACGGCTCTGTAAATGAACAACAAGTTTGTTGAGGCTGTCTTCGAGCCTGAAAATAACAGGTACTTCTCCTTTATGCCGTTGCATTAGTTCTCCGATAAAATCAGTAAAATCAGCGTTTACAGCGGCCGCATTTATCCTGATGATAATTTCTTCAACCAGTTTATCGAAAGCATCGGAGAGTAGCATGATGTGCCTGACCCTGAATTCGGTCTCTTCACTCTTATATCTCTTTTTAACCGAGCCTTTCAAGATAATAAATCCCTCACGTTGAATCAGGTGTTTGTATTTCAGATAATCTTCCTGGAAAAGGGTGAAAAAAATGGTTTCGTTCCAGTCTTCAAGCGTAATGTTGCAAAAGATTTTCCCATTGCTGCTGGTTTTTTCCTTGAATTCGGTGATAATGCCGGCCAGAATTACATCTTTGTCGATCAGGCTGCCGAAGTTGTTTTTGAACTCTTCCAGAGTATGCGTACAAAATGTATCCACTTCATAGCACCAAGAATCCATGGGGTGGCCTGAAATAAAAAAACCAGTGACTTCCTTTTCTTTTTTCAGTACCTCCATTTTCGACCATTGGGAGCATGTTGGAAGGTTTATCACAAGGGGCATTTCTTCAATTATATCGCCAAATAGGGTCTGTTGAGCCGATTTTTTTCTTTCCTGGTGGAGGGTTACGCTTCGCATGAGTTTTTCGAGCATCGTAGAATCCTCTTCGCGGGCTTTGAAGAAAAACTGAGCCCGGTGCGACTCACCGAAACCGTCGAGTGCTCCAGCCATTACCAACGATTCAAGAGCTCTTTTATTTACTGCTTTAAGGTTGCTCCTGAAGAAGAAATCTGCCAGTGATTTATATGGGCCTTTACTTATCCTTTCTTCGATAATGGCGCGTGCTGCGTTTTCTCCAACGTTTTTAATGGCACTTAATCCAAATCGTATCTCTCCTTTGCTGTTTACAAAAAAGTTAAGCTGGCTTTCGTTGACGTCGGGCCCCAGCACATTGATCCCCATTCGCCGGCATTCTTCAATGTAAAAGGTAATCTTTTTAATATCGGCCAGATTGTGGGTAAGCACCGCAGCCATATATTCGGCAGGGAAGTTGGCTTTGAGGTAGCCGGTATAGTAAGCAACAATGGAATAAGCTGCAGAATGAGACCTGTTGAATCCGTATTCGGCAAACTTGCGCATGGTTTCAAAAACCTCATCTGCAACATCTTTCGAAACACCGTTTTCAATTGCCCCCTGGATAAAGATTTCTTTTTGCTGGGCCATTATAGTAGCATCTTTCTTACCCATCGCTCTGCGCAGCAGGTCGGCGCGACCCAGGCTGAATCCCCCCATGCGCTGAGCTACCTGCATTATTTGTTCCTGGTAAACCATAATTCCGTGGGTTTCAGCCAGGATGTCTTTGAGCATCTCGTGGGGATAATCAACCTTTTCTTTGCCATGTTTGCGATTGATATAATCGGGGATAAACTGCATTGGCCCTGGTCTGTACAGCGCATTCATGGCAATCAGGTCTTCAATATGTGTGGGCTTAAGCTCGCGCAGATACTGGCGCATGCCGTCAGACTCGAACTGGAAGGTAGCTACCGTGTCACCCTTTTGATAAAGTTCGAAAGTTGTTGGATCGTCGAGGGGTATGCTTTCCACATCAATAGCAATACCCCGGCTCATTTTAACGTTTTGAATGGCTTCACGAATAATGCTCAGGGTTTTTAGCCCTAAAAAGTCCATTTTAAGCATTCCCACCGATTCCACCAGTTTCCCTTCGAACTGTGTAATCATCATGGAACTATCCTTTTGAGTGGCCAGGGGTACGAATTTTTTCAGGTCGTCGGGGCCAATGATGACTCCGCATGCATGCGTACCCGTATTTTTTATACTACCCTCAAGGATTTGGGCATATTTCAAAACATTGCGGATTTTTTCATCAGAACTTTCGAGCTCTTTTTTCAATTCGGGAACTTCCTCAAAGGCCTGTTCAAGTGAAATGCCGGGTTTCTCGGGTACCATTTTGGCCAGGCGATCGGCCTCGCTTAAAGGCAAAGTAAGCACACGAGCTACATCTCTGATGGCTGATTTGGCAGCCAGCGAGCCAAACGTAACAATTTGGGCTACCCGATCGGCACCATATTTATTTACGACATATTCCAATACCTTTTCGCGTCCCTCATCGTCAAAGTCGACATCGATATCGGGCATGGTCACTCGCTCGGGATTGAGAAAGCGTTCAAACAGTAATTTATATTTAATAGGGTCTACATTCGTTATACCAATAGCATAAGCTACTGCTGAACCTGCTGCAGAGCCTCTGCCCGGGCCAACAATCACACCCAATTTACGGGCAGCATTTATAAAATCCTGAACAATAAGAAAATATCCTGAAAAGCCCATCTGACGGATTACTCCCAGCTCGTAATCGAGCCGTTCTTTAATTTCCGGGGTAATTTCTCCGTATTTCTTTTTGGCTCCTTCATACGTCAGGTGCTCGAGGTAATCATTTTCATTTTCGAAGCCTTCCGGTAGCGGAAAAACAGGCAATACAATATCTCTTTCAAGTTTATAGAATTCAACTTTATCCGCAATTTCCAGGGTGTTTTCAAGTGCACCTGGATAGCCTGAAAACAACTCTTCCATCTCTTCAGGGCTACGCAGGTATTCGTTTCCAGTATAGTGAAGGGTTGTGTCCGACTCTAAGTTACGGGGATCGGTGTTTATTTTGATGAGTATTTTATGGGCTTCAAAATCTTCCCTGTTCACATAATGGACATCGTTGGTTGCAATCAGTTTTGCACCTGTGCGTTTAGAAAGCAATAATAAAGCATGATTAACCTCCTCCTGTTCCGGAATACCATGTCGCATGAGTTCCAAATAATAATCATCCCCGAAGATTTCCTGATACTCGCGGATGACTTCTTCTGCTTTATCTAGCCCATGGTTCAAAATGGTACGAGCCAGCTCACCTCCAAGGCAGGCTGATGAGCATATCAATCCTTTGCTGTGTTTCCGGAGCAATTCTTTATCAATTCGGGGAACGTAGTAGGTGCCCTCTTTGAAGGCAATAGAATTAAGGGTGGTCAGGTTGCTATATCCTTCTTTGTTTTTGGCCAGCAGAATCAGATGGTGGCCCCGATTGTCGCGGTCAAAACGACTTTTCTGAGCGATATATATCTCACAACCAATGATGGGCTTTATGTTTTCAGCTTTGGCGGTTTTATAAAATTCGAGTGCTCCAAATAAGTTTCCATGGTCAGTTAGTGCCAGAGCTGGCATACCCAATGTGGCCGCCTTTTTGACAAGGTCTTTAATTCGGGCAGCCCCATCAAGAAGGGAATACTGCGAATGCACGTGAAGATGAACAAAATTACTCATTGTGAAATATTTAGACAGTGCGTTAGGTGGAATACTTCCTGCTTCAAAATTAATCATTCGTCAGGGACCCCCGGGAAAATTACTTTAAGGTTTCGCATTAGAAGGAAGGGGTAATGACGCTGAGTTTTCTATTCCCTTGGAAAAATAAAAGGCGGAATACCCTCTGATATTCCGCCCCTGTATAAACAATCTACCCGGTATATCCTATTCGCGGTCGCAGCGGTCGAGGCATTCGACAATCTGCATCAGTGTATTGTTTTTGAGCGAATAGTAAATCTTTTTGCCATCCCTCTTGGATACTAATATGCCTTTGTTTTTGAGGATATTGAGATGATGTGAGGCTGCGGCTTGTTCTATGCCTAACCTTTCATATATCTCAGTGACACTCATTTTGGGGGAATCGGTAAGCATGTCGATGATAGCAATACGCATGGGATGAGCCAGTGCCCTCATTCTACTGGCTGCAGCTTCTAAACGGACAATATCTAATTTTGGTTTTGACATGATATTAAAGGTTTTAAAGATTTTATTTGCAAAATTAAAACTTTTCCATATAATAGCTTGATAAATATCTAAATATTAGTAAAAAAATTATCAAAATATTGAAATTCATCTACATAAAAGAGCCCTTTATCTGTGAGTTTGAGTCGGGGAATAACCGGAAGGGCCAGGAAAGATAAGGTCATAAATGGGGCTGAAAGACCAGGGGCTATTCGCTGTGCAAGGTGATTGATTTTTTTGTAAGCCTGGGCAGTCTGATATCCATCGTCTGTTGTCATAAGTCCTGCTACCGGCAAGGGAAGCACATCGTAATCTCCTTTATTTACCCAAGCGAGTCCACCCCGATTTTCTACTATCAGATTAATTGCTTTAGCCATTTCTTCCATATTTGTTCCCAAGGCGATGATATTATGACTGTCGTGTGCTACCGAAGACGCCAATGCACCTTCTTTCATTCGTGCACCTGTGACAGGACACAAGGTTGGTTTTGCCGGCTCATAGCGGTTTACAACAGCTAGCAAGTTCAGATCTTGAGATGGATCTGGTTGGAAAACGGTTCCTGCAGGTGGTGCCTCAACATCTTTTGCTCCGGTATATAACTGACCGTCGTATATTTCAATTACCCTCATGCGTCCACCCTTTGAAACTAAGAGCAAATCATCAGGACAAACTTTTTCTGCCTTAAAATGATTGGGAGCTTCAACGGAGATGGTTGGAATGAGGCTTTTCCCGTGATCGGCCACCAATTGGCCGGCTATCCAGGTTTGTAAAATGCTAAAATTCTGAAGGTCATCGGTTACGATAAAGTCGGCGGGATCCCCGGGTTGCAACAACCCTGTGCCTGTTTTGTAGTGTTGGGCGGGGTTAAGGGTACAGGCTGCAAGTACATCAAATAAGTCGTAGCCAGCTTTGACGGCCCTTGCAGCTAAAAGATTTATATGACCTTCGACCAGATGATCGGGATGTAGGTCATCGGAACAGAACATCACTTTCTGTGGGTGAATTTTGAGCAGGGGAAGTAATTCATCAAAATTCCGGGCAGCATTACCTTCCCTTATTAGGATGTGCATGCCGAGGGCAGCTTTTTCGAGTGCTTCCGGCAGGGTTTCGCATTCGTGGTCGGTCGAGATACCTGCTGATACATAAGCTTTTAAGGTCTTCCCCTTTAAACCAGGGGCATGCCCGTCGATAGGTAATTTTCTTTTGTGTGCAGCTGAAATTTTAGCCATTACCTCGGGTTGGGCATTGATAACCCCGGGGAAATTCATCATCTCGCTCAGATATTTTAACTGAAAGTTGTCGAATAAACTCTCAATATCAGCCACAGTTAGCGTTGCTCCAGCTGTTTCGAAGGAGGTGGCCGGTACGCATGAGGGTGCTCCGAAAACAAACCGAAAAGGAACCCTGCTGCCGTTTTCCACCATAAACTCGATACCCCTAATTCCTAATACATTTGCTATTTCATGTGGGTCGGATACTGAGCATATTGTACCATGAACCACCGCCAGGCG
>DDBO01000159.1 GCA_002332755.1 Bacteroidales bacterium UBA2030
CCACACCATGTACCCAAAAGTGGAGAATTGGTTGTAGGTCCATCATAAATTTTCAGGTAATCTTTTTCACAATCGGAAGAGCTTTCGAGGTCGAATAGTTCGAAATCGAGACGTACCCTGTGGCCGGACAAGGCTGGCAGGAAAGTTGTAATCAGATGTTGGTCAGAGCTATAATTGTAGGCAGGGCCTCCGTCATCGTAAAATTTACCGGAACATGTGGAGAGAGTCTGATTGCCCATGAGGTATTGCTCTCCCACGATGATATAGTTGAGCTTTGTTTGGGTATTGTTATAATTGGCATTAGAGGCAGTGAGTGTTACATCAAAAACACCATCTTCTGGATATTCGATGCCGGTGGGGTTCTGCACATAGCTAGCTGATGGGTTAGCTCCTGGGAAGCTCCATTGCCAGTTTGTTGCTCCTCCCACACTCAGGTCAGTAAAGCTTACGGTTTCACCAGGCTGAATGCGGGTTCGGTCGGCCTCGAAATTGGCCCAAACCCCCAAAGGCCGCAACTGCACATTTACGTATGTAGTGTTGAAATTCGATGTCTGAACTCCGGTAACCGTCTTGGTTACATATCCCGGAGCCGAAAATTCTAATGCCCATGTGCCGGGCGAAACGAAGCGATGATAATTTCCATAAGGCAATCGGCTGAATACCATGCTCGAATCGATGACCTTGTCATAGTTTTTTATGAATACCATTGCACGGATGGGTTGGCCGGTAATGGAATCGGTGATTATACCCCGGATGCCATATAAAGATTGCTCGATGTAGCTAAGCATCGACCGGTAGTTATATTCCCAAAGGTTGGGTAATTGCGAGGCGGGATAGAGTTTGGTATTTGAAATTTCTAGGGTGAATTCTCTCCCTTGTTGAAAATAAGTCATATAATCCTGTCGTCCCCCTGTAATACGGTACCATGCATATCCGTTGGTTATGCCATTATTAAACCCAGCCATATAACCCGTTGGACTGTGAGCATGGGCTGTGTCGGCATATTGACGCGAAACAAATATCCACCAGGTGTTATCTGTATGCAGGCGGCTCCAGGTGTCCCAGGGATAATTCACAACCTCAGCGCCTCCATGAAAATTGGCAGAGAGATTGAAGAAATAATTATCCGCAAGGCTCATGAAAGCTACGGTCTCTGGCTGCCAGGAGTTGCCATCCGGATGAGGGCCATCGGCAGGGTCAGGGAAGTTGCGGTTTAAATCAACATAATTGGCATTGTATCGAATAGCTCCGTTGACGGTATTGTTGCCGCCTTTGTATGTGCCATCAGGATTGGCAAGAGGATTGATGAATATTTCTACATTATCAACCAGGTTGGTTACTCGCGGATTGGTTCCATAATTGCTGAGTAAATAGTCGATCATTCTTAAACAAAGGACATAACCTCCTGTTTCATCCCCATGTATGGTTGAGGTATAGAAGAAACGGGGCTTTTTTTGATTGACATTACTGGTGATTTTTGCCATCAATAATTTTCGACCCTGCACCGATGTTCCAAACTGAAATACCTGGCACAGATTAGGGTAATTGCTTGCAAAATCATTCATCATCTGCACATAGGCATCGTAGGTAGGGTAGGTATTCCAGTTGTTACGCGATTTTAAATCATCATAATCGCTCATGGGAACTGGCTCCGGAGAGTCTCCCGGATGCGGCAAAACCTCGAAGGGTATCCCCAGTTCTGTAAATCTGGAAAATTCTTTTGCATTTGCATATGCCCTTACCTCACCTTCTGCACTCACGGCATCGAGTGAGATTATTTTGGTGAGCTCGCTCAGTCGGTTGAAGTCGTCTATCCGAAAACTGAAATATACTTCCCCCTTTCGCTGGAGGTAGTCATCGGCATTAAGCTTTTGACCGAAAATAGGGGTAAAGGATGAAAGAATCAGAAAACACAAGAAGTAGAGCTTAAACTTCATCATAGGTCTTAGTAAAATTATAAGGTTATGGTTTGGAGAGTTTGTTCGATTTTCTGTTTGAGATCAGGAGTAACACTGACCAGTGGTAAGCGAAGTATATCTTTGCATAGACCAAGATGAGCCATAGCAACCTTGGCTCCGGCAGGGCTGCCTCCCGCAAACAATAAATTGGTAAATTCGAATAGTTTAAGGTGAATATTGGCAGCTTCGGCGAATTGGCCCTCGAGAGCGAGATGAACCATTTTGCTGAAAGGGGCCGGCAAAACATTGGCTACTACCGAAATAACTCCTGCTCCCCCCATGGAAAGAATGTGAAGAGTGAGGTTGTCATCGCCCGAAATCAGCAAAAATTCATCGGGTTTATCTTTTAGAATTTTAGCCATCTGGTCGAGGTTGCCCGACGCTTCTTTTATTGCGCAGATTTTTTTAGACGAATGGGCTAAACGCAGAGTGGTCTCGGCCAACATGTTGACACCCGTTCGCCCGGGTACATTGTATAATATTATCGGTAAGGGACTGGCTTCTGCTATTGCCATAAAATGCCTATATAGCCCTTCTTGCTGTGGTTTGTTGTAATAGGGAGTTACTGAAAGTATTGCCTGATATCCTTGAAAATCAGTTGTTTTTAGTTTATCGCATACTTCTGCAGTATTATTTCCTCCCAACCCGTAAACCAAGGGCAGGCGGTCTCCATTAACCTCCCTTACAAATGCTGCCAGTTCTTTTTTCTCATGCGCATGCAATGAAGGGGTTTCGCCTGTAGTGCCCATCACAACCAGGTAATCTACACCATTATCGGTGACGTATTTTATAATTTTCTCTAGCGCATCAAAATCAATGCTAAAATCTTCCTTGAAGGGTGTGATCAATGCTACACCTGTACCTCTGAGAATGTCTTTCATGGATTAAGATTTTTTGTTGAGCATTTGTAAATAATATACCATCTGGTCGATGGTCTCTTGAAAGCTGCATGTTTCCTGACACGAAATCATGAAGTCGTAAATGGGCTGATAATGTCGCGAAAACAGGCCTGCTTTGAAACTGGCTTTGCTTCGCGCCGCAATCCATTTTAAAGGGAGGGATGACTCAGGACTCAGGTCTATAAGGAGGTCGCTGGTCTCAGCTATAAATCCTGCTGTTAACAAATCGGGCAAAAGCCAACTCCAGCCCAGCTCTTTACGGCTGAAGCCCTCTTCTATACCGGTAGGAGTAAAATGCTGGGGAATTTTTTTGTCGTTAAAGAAGTACAGTGCCCTGACATTCACTCCTTGTTCTTTCAACAAGCGGATAAGGTTTCGCACTTGTTCCAATTGTTCCTGATTACTTATTTCAGCAGTAATACCCGCTTTTTTCACTTCAGACAGGTTTATAACATTTGGAGTGCGCTTGTTTTTCTGCGCTTCGCCAATGATAAGCTTTTGGGCTATTTTTTTAACGAATGATCCAGGTAAAGGCAATTCGATTTTTGTTTGATATTTAATGAAGCAAAATTAGTATTAAAATGGCTGTCCCTGCGGCCTTATGCCAATTGATTAATTTTGTAATGGAAAAATGCAAATATGCGTATTACATTTTTGGGCACGGGTACATCTCAGGGGGTACCTGTAATTGGTTGTAAATGCGAAGTTTGTTGCTCAAATGATTTCCGCGACAGGCGATTGAGATCATCAGTAATGGTGGAAACAGAGGGAGTTCGTTTGATTATCGATGCCGGTCCCGATTTTCGTTACCAGATGTTACGGGAAAATATCGATCACATCGACGCAGTGTTAATCACGCATGGTCATAAAGACCATATAGGTGGCCTTGATGATCTTCGCCCTTTTAACTATTTGATGCGAAAACCTGTAGAAGTATATGCTGCTGCTGATGTTCACCATGACATTCGTCGTGATTTTTTTTATGCTTTTGAAGAAGAACGTTACCCGGGTATTCCTGAAATGAATTTGCATTTTATTGATAATTTGCCTTTTAACATTGGACCGGTCGAAATTATTCCTGTGGAGGTCGAGCATTACCATTTGAAAGTGTTGGGATTCAGAATAAAACAGTTTGCATATATAACAGATGCCAGTCGAATTCCGGTGGCAGAAATGGAGAAATTAAAAGGTTTGGAAATTTTAGTGATTAATGCTTTGCGTTTAGAACCACATATTTCACATTTTAGCCTGGGCGAAGCACTTGAAGTCATCAAACAACTCCAACCTAAGCATGCCTATCTCACACATATTAGCCATCGGCTGGGGAAACATGCCGGAGTTGAACCTCAATTACCCGATGGGGTTTTTTTAGCTTACGACAGACTTCAAGTCGAATGCTGCAAATAGAAGAAACGCCTATTTTTGCGGCAAATTTATTGCCGGGTGGAAAACGTGAACGAGTCTTTTAATCCCTTTTACCGGTTTAAAATTCTTCTGCGAAAAATCAGGTTAATGCGACGTATCGGGCGTCGTAGAAAGGCTGCCCGAAAGGCGCTGATGCATGCTGCCAAATTACGCCATCTAAGTGATAAGCAGTGGCAAAGGCAACGCAGGCGTCGGCTTATACGTTTTGTGTTGCGCCGGGCAATTCATCGTATGTTTCAGCAAAAGCCCGTAACGGTCCCTCAACCTGAAATCAGAACAATAGTGCTAAAAAAAGCAACAACCTACACAGTTTGGGGACGACGTAAACGCATCATTCGTTTTCTGCTCAGGAGGTTTTATCGCAACCTGCGTTATGGTGAAAGGACGAATCACTCCCCAGGCCATAGATTTTGGAAAAACATTGGTGCGGCAGACCGGCTTTCAATGGTATTAAATTCATTTGCAGCCAGCCTCATTGCCTACTGGTTTATCAGTTTTGCCGGGCAGTTGCTTAATTATCTCATGGCCCATACTTTTGGATATGATTCTGCCATACGCTATTACAGAGTGATTTACTTCATAAGCCCCCGCGATTATACTCCAGATGCAGTGCAAACCCTCTTTAGTACCGAGCCTTTCACGGCACTCATCCTGAGTATTATATCCTTGATTATCTATAATAATGTCAGGCGTTTTGAAGGGGTGCTCAAACAGATATTCTTGTGGGGTTATGTATGGGGAATGATTTTATTTTTTGGTGCTCTGGCTGTAGGAAACATCCTAACCAAGGGGTTTGGCCATGTGATTACTTATCTTTATCTGATGGATACTGCAAAGCTTATCCTTACTATGACTGCCCTTGGGGTATTACTCCTTGCCGGAACCTTTTCAAGGATGCTCTTTCTCAGTCTGGCCAATTGCTATCTCACCGAAATTAACCATCATAATGCACCCCATTTTGTGAGGTTTCAGGTCGTGTGGCCATTCGTTTTGTCTGTTATGAGCATTGTGCTTTTTAAAACTCCTAAAATTCAGCCTTATGAGGCATTTACTCTTCTTACTGGTTTTATTTTTATTTTGCCTGTATGGCAGTCACCCTTGCCAAACGCTGAAATTCATTTTGAAGAATCGGGCGCAATATATTTACGCCAAAAAATGCTCATGATTAGCATTATTATCTGGATGGCATACCGCCTTTTTACTGATCCCCAGCTTTTGGGGCGTTAAGTTTCAGTTGCCTGGCCAAGCATGGTTTTGATCAATGCTGCAAGCTCGGAACGGGTAAAAGGTTTAGCCAGATAATGTGTAAATCCTACTTCAATCATATCTTCAGGCTTATAAAGCCTTACATTAGCAGTGATAGCCGCTACAGGTGTCAATCGGGTATCGGGGTCTTTGCGAAGTTCTTTTATAACATCAATCCCGGTAATTCCTTTTCCAAGGCTTATATCGAGCAAGATTGCATCGTAGTGATGGGTTTGGGCTTTTTGCAGAGCGGAACTTCCATCCAGAGCAACATCAGTATGATAAAGATTTTGAAGGTTATAAAGCATAAATTCCCGGTTGGTATCATCGTCTTCAACCACAAGAATTCTATGAGTTTTAACTCCCGCACTGGCGAAAGCTCTGAAATGTGAATCGTTTTGTTGTTCTTCCTGTGTAAGGGCCGGGAAAGAAATAGTAAAGGTGCTTCCCTGGCCGGGTTGGCTTTCTACGCTTATATTTCCGCCCAAAATATTCACCAGGTTTTTTGCCAGACTAAGACCTATTCCGGTGCCATCGTGGCTCCGTTGATGCCCTTCGCTGGCTTGCCTGAAACTCGCAAAAATTAATCCTTGCATTTCGTAAGGGATTCCAATTCCGGTGTCTTTTACCCTAACGTGGACCATGGGCCTATTGTCTTTAAATTCCTCTACAATTTCGATGGTAATACTACCCCGGGAGGTAAATTTTACAGCGTTGTCGACCAATAGATCGAGAATTCTCTTGAACATCTCTTCATCTGAACGTAATATAATTTGTGTTTTTCGGGGTTGATAGTAAAACTCAAGTCCTTTTTCTTCGGCTAAGTCCCGGTATTTCTCCCTAACTAATTTATCAATAACCTGGTGCACATTAAAGTTGCTCAACCTGACATCAAGCTTGAGCAGTTCTGTATCTGATAGCTCCAAAATGCCATTGAGGGTATTGAGCAGGCGTTCTCCGCTTTGCAGAATCGAACGGGCCATTTGCCGATGCTTCTCTATCGCGCACTCTTCAATGAGTAATTCAGCAAATCCGTTGATCCCGTTTAAAGGAGTTCGCAATTCATGATACATGGTTGTGAGAATGTGATTCTTCAGTTGATCACTCTCAGATGCCTTCTTCATGTTTTCGGCCAATGATTTTTTAAGCATCGCCATTTCTTCAAGCAATTGCTGGATTTCATGCCTGGCACGACGCGTATGCAAATATTGGTTGAAAAGAATGATAAGTGAAATGAGTAATAAACCGCTCAACAAAGCAACAAAAGCCCAGGCTCTTGAAACTCCATAATTATATGCCTTTCCGGGTTCTTCTGCGAGAACCTCCTTTAAATCTTTTTCTGCCAAAGCTTCAGACCTAGCTTGCACCAACTTCACCTCAGTAAGGTATTGACTGTATGTATTTTCGTATTCCTTGAATTTTTTATAGAAATCAAACGCTTTTTTGTAATCCCCCCTCATTTCAGCTATCCTTGCCTTTTCTTCATAGAGGTAAACCATTTCTTGCTGCAGGCTGAGCTTTTGAGCATAAGAAATAGCCCTGTCAATCAATGCGTCAGCCTCCTGATAGTTCTTTTTTTCTAGCAAAAGCTGTGCTTTGGTGTGCAAAACAGGAATACTTTCACTAAGCCTGTTCTTTCTTTCCAGAATTTGTATAGCAATGTCAATATACCGTAAACCTTCGTCAATGCGATGATGACTCAAGCATATATTGGCAAGATTATTTAAAGGATAAGTCATTCCTAGAGAATCATTCGAATGGGTATATCCCTGAATAGATTGTATTAAATAATTCTCTGCTTCAGTTGTATTGCCCAATTCGTCATTAATGAGTCCCAGGTTATTATAAACACTATTGATATTGACCTGTTGGGGGTATTTCATTTGCTTGTGACTGCTCAAAGCCTTTTCGAAAAAAGACAAGGCTGCTTT
>DDBO01000129.1 GCA_002332755.1 Bacteroidales bacterium UBA2030
TGAAAATAAACCTTCTGGAGTTATCTGCAAACGTAATTTTTACCGCTCCTGCGGATCACAACATCATCGATTTCCGCTTCTCTGATGAAAACAATGGTTACGTTATTACATCAAAAAATAGCAAAAGATTCCTATACAAAACCACCAACAGTGGGCAGGATTGGACTTTACTCGGGGTTTATAATAACATCAACCGCTTAGTGACGTTTTACAACGACAATGGATTTGCTTTTGGAGGCAGCAATCAACTCTTGCGTTTATCCAATGGATTTCCATTGAAAATTAACGAATCCGAACAAAAAGAAGCATCTGTTCAAGTATTGTCTTTGCCGGGTCAAAAAAGCCTGCAAATTCATATCAAACAAGAGCAAACCTTACCCGGGAACCTCGAAATATACGATACCCGGGGAAGCCTTATCCATCGGTTTGCCGTTAGTTTTTCCGGTCAAAAGCTGACGCATTGGCTAAAACCCGGCATTTATCTTTACCGCTATGCAGGGAATAAAGCCAATGTCTCCGGGAAATTTGTGGTAGGTTATTAAGAAAAAGGGGGAGCTAAAGAAATAAACGGCTCCCCCTTCATTTTTATGTTGTGCAAAACAAACAGGCGGCTATTGCTTACCAGGTTTTCTGCCTTGTTCTGTTTTTAAAAACCACGATAAAGGCCGGGTAATTTTATCAAAGGTGAAAAACTGAACCAATACAAAATCTTTTCCTTCATTGATTTCGGCATACATGCGATCGGGGTCCCAGGGTATAAGTTTCCCGTCGTCACCATAAAACTCTGTCTCCGCGCCCTTATGAAATGTTTTAATTTGGATTTGTTTACCATCTGTAAGCGTTACAGTAAGCACATGAAAAGGCTGTTGCTGCCTGATGCTATCGATATTAAGTTCTTTAACATCATTCAGCAGAGACTCGAATTTGATGTTGTTAAAAGAATTCATAAATGCCAGCAAGCGCAAGGTATCGAAACGATGAACAGGCTGATTGGAAACCAGTTGAATGAGTTCCAACCCCTGAGAGCCTTTATTAAATACTTTGTAAGATTCCTGAGGAAATTCCGGAAATTCGAGGGCCACCTCGCGAATGTTTTGCAGGCGGTAATTGAAGATGGTATGGTCGCGCCAATCGGATTCAATGACTGAATAGCGGGGAGCCACAAACCCTCTTAAACCTGGCATATCCACAATAAAGGGCGTAGATGCGCCTTCCATAATCATGTACGTTCCGGTAAGGTCGGGGGTGGCGTCGCCCACGTAATAGGTCTTTGATAATTTTTCCCTGTATCCCCAGGCACGTCCAAACAATTTAATCCTGGGCAGGTTTTGATAAATCTCCACCTTTTTGGCATTGGCAGCCAGCAAAGAAACTATTTTGGGTTGTTGGGCAATGGGCACGGGTTCTTTTACCTCAATGGCTGCCACCGTGTGAAGAAACATGTCGATGATGGGTTTTGAAACCTTGTACCTGCCATTCACCATCCAATAGCCTTCGGGCTGGCGCTGCAGAACAACCTGATGCTCACGTTTATCCGCCAAAAAAATACGGGTAATACTCGCCGTGTCGTTTACGCCAAAATCGCGTTCGTGACTGGCAAACGTGCTTCCCGAACGGCTGGAAAGCAGCCATATAGCTACTGCAGCAAGCACGATAACTACTAACCAAATCCAGAAATTCCTGCTTTTTAACATATAATCAGTTTGAAATAAATTTAAATTCAACGCAGTAAAGAGGGGCAAAGATATGAAAACCCCGCGTTTGAAGCAGGAGGCTTACCTTTGCTTCTTCAATAAAGGGCTTTTTATGGAATTGTATTACCGAACAGAAGGAGAACCAGGAAAACCATCCTTACTGATTTTGCATGGCCTCTATGGCATGTCCGACAATTGGGTGAGCCTTGCACGAAGATATGCGGCTTCCTTTCACGTTATCTTACCCGACCTGCGCAATCATGGGTTGTCACCTCATCATCCGGTTCACACTTATGAAGTTATGGTGCAAGATATTGAAGCGTTAATCCATAAACTTCAATTAGATGATTTCAATCTTATGGGTCACAGCATGGGAGGGAAAGTAGCAATGCTGGTGGCGCTGCGAAATCCCGAGAAAGTCCGTCGGCTAATCATTGCCGATATCGGGCCGGGGCCAACACCGGGGGCAAACTTACACAGAAACATAGGACAGGCTTTGTTATCGATAAATCCCTTACGCTTCACATCGCGTACCGAAATAGGCAAAGCCTTGCTGGAAACAATTGGTAATCCGGCCATTACACAGCTTATGCTCAAAAACATCGCAAAAGATGATACAGGCAGATTTCACTGGAAACCTAATTTAACGGCTATTCTTAATCACCTGGATAATATTGCAGGAGCAATTCGTCTGGAAGGATTTTACACCAATCCTGCCCTTCTGCTGAAAGGAGAATCTTCTGACTATGTAAAAGAAGAAGACATTGATGTAATGCTCCAACATTTTATACTTCTGCGCGAGGAAACCATTCCCCAAGCCGGACACTGGCTGCATGCCGACAATCCCGAAGCTTTTTTCAAAATCTCTTACCAATTTTTCATGTAGGCTTAAAGCTTATCTGCGCAGCAAAGGTTTCCCTCTTCTGTATTTAAGCTTTTTATAGGAAAGCAAATCCGGCAGGTTATATTTCAGCCCTAAAGAGGTATAAACCAAATAATCATTCTCACTGGTTTTAACGATGCCATCAAGCCTGTCGCTATTAATCTTATTAAGTGTAACCTCGAAAGTCAAGTCCCAACTACCAGAGAGATATTTGTTGGCACCCACACCAAAATAGGTTTCAATTTCAGCTTTTTGTTGAACATTCAATGAATAAAGCTGATCACCGCTTTCAAGGTTATAAAGTTCGGGGCGCATGCGGATGAGTCCGGCACCTGCTGTTATATACAAATACACATCGGGGTCAATTTCATCCGGAAAAGCCATCAAATTTACCAAATCGAGCAGAACATTCACACCTCCAAACCAGGCATGACCCTCCAGCCTACGGTTAAAGAGTTCATTTTCTGCCTTATATCGAAAGAAATTGAACCTCCCCTGAACAGCAAGAAATGGCAATATTTTATTTCCAATGATCAGCCCTACAGAAGGCTTACTTTCATGACTCAACTTTCTAAAAGGGTCTTCATCATATTGACTGAGATCGCCAAAATACATTCCATAGCCTGCCGTTGGCTGTACTGACCAATTTCGGGCCATCCAACCATAATTTTGCCGAAAATAAGTCTTCGGCCTTCTCACCTGCCCCTCCACCTGAAGAACGAAAAACAAAAAGAACAACAGGAGAAAGACAAATAAACAGGCGCTTTTATGTGATTGAAGATGCATGAGTAGGGACAGATTTATAGTATCTTTACTTGTTTTTTAGGATTTGAGTTTCAAAATTCAATCTCTGGCTTAATTTTAATATGTAACGACTATAGAATAAATAAATTTTACAATCCTATTTCAGGCTTCTTTTTTATGGATGACAGCTGCACGGGCTGCAATAAGAATACTGATTTCATACAATACGAGCATAGGCAAAGCTACCATCACCTGGCTAAAAACATCCGGAGGGGTGATAATAGCAGCAAGAACAAAAATGATAACAATCATTACCTTGCGATACTTACGCATTAAGGCCGGAGTTATGATTCCGAGGCGGGCCAGTACCCAGGCCAGTACGGGTAGCTCAAATACTACACCCACAGCCAGACTCACCGATACAACCGTACTTACATAAGAAGAAAGTGAAACCTGATTGGCCACTTGCGTACTTACCTGATAAGTTCCCAGAAAGTTAATGGTAAGAGGCACGATGAGTAAATAGCTGAAAATTGTACCCAGCAGAAATAAAAGGGAGACAATGGTTATGGCTCGGGTAGAATAGCGGCGTTCATTTTCGTGAAGGGCAGGTTTTATAAACGCCCAGAGCTCATAAAAAACATAGGGAGAAGCCAGCACAAAACCGGCCACCATTGAGATGTAGAGGTGCTGCATAAACTGGCCCGACATAGTGATATTGATCAGGCTCAACTTACTATTGTCGAGGCACAGGGCTTCAACGCCCAAGGTTTTGCCCAGACTACAAAGCCAGCGCAAGGTAGGAAAATCTTTATTGAGTGGTCCCAGCAACACCGTATCAAAAACAAATTCGCGATTGGCAAAAGCCACAATAGCCATACCCACCACGGCAAGAGTGGCTCTGACAAGCCTCCACCGCAATTCATCCAGGTGTTCCCAAAAGCTCATTTCTTTCTCCGGATCAGGCTTGCGATGCTTTTTAGTACTGTGTACCTCTTCCATTTTTCGTAAAATTGCCTCAAAATTACGAATTGCACGATTACCAGAAGCAAAAAATATGATTACTGAAAATCAAGACCGCACAAATACTGCCCGAATCATCGCAGGATTGATGATGGCTGCTGCACGCACGGCTCCCAAAGGAAGAGGCCGCGACACCCTTTTTATTGCCCTGGCTACCGAAGAAGAGAAAGTGAGAATTGCCGACCACATGAGAATTATTGCCGAGAGGGAACAAATAGCCTTTTTTTCCCGCGATGCCGGCAATCTCCTTCGCTCCGATGCGCTTATCCTCATAGGAACACGAATCGAACCGCTCGGTCTCAAGAATTGCGGATATTGCGGGCATAAAACCTGTGATGGGAAAAAAGCGTTTGAAGAAGTACCCTGCAGCTTTAACACCATCGACTTAGGTATTGCCCTGGGAAGTGCCGTTTCGGTGGCAGCAAACCATCATGCCGATAACCGCATCATGTTTTCGGTTGGCCGGGCTGCACTCGAACTTCAAATGGTTCCCCCTGATATCAAAGTGCTTTTAGGAATCCCTATCAGTATCAGTTCCAAAAGCATCTACTTCGATCGCGGATAGCGAAACAGTCGGTGAATTTCAACGGGTAATTCCACTTTCCCTTCCTCGTAAAGGAAGCAAAGGCCGGTAAGAATGGCTTCTGCTGCATGATGAATGGGCAACGAAGCCCGGTTTTCTCCAATCAAACCTATCACAGCACGAGCCAAATCAACGGCCTTCATTTTAGCCCGGTTCGTATGCATAAGTGGATCACTGCCAAAAAACAACTGGCGCCAATGCCCTGCATGAAAAGATACTACAGCAATGTTTCGGTAATGGGCCTCGCGCATCCACACATTTTCCAGTACCCCTCCTCCCTCAAGCACCAACACACGCAAAGGAGCATGAGAGTGTAAAAGCCTCGGCAAATCGTTCCGTAAACTATTTATACTTCCATAGTTCCTCGAACCAAACCACCGCAACCGACCCTCACTCGAAAATACGGCTATTCCTGTCTTTACACCCAGGTCAACGCTCATCACTTGTCCTGAATTCTCCCTGTCCATCAAAGGGTTTTCATGAATGAGCATCCGCAATGGGTTTTAGAAGTTTAAGTAAAATCCCCGGGTCAAATTTTGGTAAGCTTCGGTATAGTTGCCCTCCCGGTTTCGGATGCTTAGATTATCCATAACTAAAAGGCAAGGGTCGGTCTCGAAGGAAAATAAAACGAGATAGGGATGGATATCTTCCTTTCCTCTAACATTTAATACTGTATGAGGGTAAAAACCGTTGGTTGAGGCAAGGGTAAGAGCACGCTCGTACAAAGCTGCAGGCAGACAAACACTGAGGCTACCCCCTGGCTTGAGCAGTCGGGCCGAATGTTGAAAAAAATCCGCTAAAGTCAGTTCTTCATCGTGGCGGGTGGTATTTCGCAAAGCAAAAGGAGATTTCAAACTATTACTAAAATAGGGAGGATTGCTGATAACCGCATCAAAAGCTTCACCTGAATAATATTCTTGTAAGGCAATGCATAAGGCTTCCAAACGATCTGACCAGGGACTGTTATTGAAATTTTCTGCCGCTTGTTGTACCGATGGTTCATGAATATCAATACCGATAATCCTACAATCAGAGCGCTGGGCACACTGTAGGGCAATCACCCCACACCCTGTGCCTACATCGAGAATCCTTCCTTTTGTGGGCAACTTGGCCCAAGCCCCCAACAATACCGAATCGGTGCATACTTTCTGTGTGCTTCGTTCGTCGGCTACAGAAAATTGTTTAAAACGAAACATAAAGCACTCTTTCAGTTTAAGGTGAGAAGGCTTTCAGGAATATCAACGGTGATTAAAGCCTTTTTCTCATCAAGGTTAATGACAAAATTTCCATTCAAAGGGATTAATATTTCCTTGTCGCCGTTTTTCACCTCAAGCAATGGGTTTTCCGGGGTACCCCCGATGGCCATCGCTAACCCCACCTCTCCGAATTTCACGTCAACCACTTTAAGCTTACCCGGTTCCAGGCTTATCCATGGGTCGTATATGCCTTCAAGATACTTTTCGTGAATGTAATAAACCCTGCCGGAATAGAATGCAGCCTCTTCAGGGGTTTGAATGTCTTCCAGAAAAAGCACCTCCCTTTCGCCCGGTCCTGGTTCATGCGACGTAATCATAAATGGAATAAATCTGCCATCAAGGTCGATAAAAATAAAACGAAGCTCTTCGTTGTCGAAAGGATTTTCCACAGAATCCCACGAAACCAAGAGGCCACCCTCCTTGCCGTGGGTGCGCAAGATTACACCCGCCTTCCGGTATTCATTTCTGTTGACCATTTGAGTTTTCATAAAGGCAAATTTACGGATTTACCTCTTAGGGAGATTTTATACCAACTTATTTGTATTAAACTTGTTATATATTTGCTATTTTAAATTATCGACCTATCATTATCATTCGCCAAAACCATATGCGCCACAATTTTCTATACCTGCTTCGCGAAGTCGAATCAAAATATAGCGATATTCCTGCATTAGCATTTGTTGGGGAAAAACCCATCACCTACCTTCAGTTGGGAAGAAAAGTAAGGGCATTAAGTTCCGTCCTTAAAAAACTGAATATCAACCCAGGTGACCGTGTGGCCATTTTGGGCACAAATTCTCCTCATTGGGGTATTGCTTATCTTTCCATTGTTATTACAAGAAGCATAGTAGTACCCATTCTGCCCGATTTTTCTGAAGAAGAAGTAACCAATGTGCTTAAACACTCTGAAGCCAAGGCCCTTTTTGTTACTAATGGCTTAAAACAAAAAGTTCGTACTGATTTACTACCAGATCTTAAATGCATAATTAACCTCGAGAGTTTCAATTTAGACCATTGTCCCAAAGCCCTTTACGACGAAAACAACCTTTACGATCCTGAGGAAGAACCTGCTGAAGACGATGTGGCAGCCATACTTTATACTTCCGGCACTACAGGAAAATCGAAAGGGGTAATGCTTACTCATAAAAATATATGCTGGACGGCAAGGCAATGTCTGACAATAGAACCCATAAACACCCAGTACAGAATGCTTTCGGTGCTACCACTGGCACATACCTACGAAAATACTATTGGCTTTGTCCTGCCTCTCATTGGAGGGGCCAGTGTTTATTACCTGCCCAAAAAACCAACTCCACAGGTACTCATTCCGGCGCTTACCTCTGTGAAGCCTGTGGCAATACTTTCTGTCCCTTTAATCATTGAGAAAATCTACAACAATAGAATTAAACCTGCATTTTACAAAAATGCACTCATACGCATTTTATATAAAACCACACCCGGACGCAAAATGCTTCACCGTCTGGCAGGCAAGTCGCTCATGAAGACGTTTGGCGGTGAGTTGAAATTTTTTGGCATTGGTGGGGCAAAAATCAACTCAGAGGTAGAAAAATTCCTTATGGAAGCCCAATTTCCCATAGCCATAGGTTATGGGTTAACTGAAACCTCACCACTATTAGCAGGCAGCAATCCTCAAAACCATCGTTTGCAAAGTACAGGTTTCCCCCTTCAAGGGGTTACGCTAAAAATACACAATCCTGATGCAAATACCGGAGAAGGTGAAATATGGGCAAAGGGCCCTAATGTAATGAAAGGATATTATAAGGAACCCGGACTGACTGCTGAGGTGCTTACACCCGATGGTTGGTTCCGCACCGGCGACCTCGGAGTATTCGACAAAGATGGTTATCTATATATTAAAGGTCGAAGCAAAAACGTGATAATTGGAGCGGGTGGAGAAAATATTTATCCTGAGGATATTGAGTCGATTCTCAACAACTATCCGCATGTTTTGGAATCGTTGGTTATGGAAGAAGATGGTAAATTGATTGCCCTGGTGCATCTCGATACTGAGGCCATTCGTAAAAAACTGGAAGAAACCAGCGAAGAGATTCGGCATTTTGAAGCAAAAATTCAGGAGCATTTACGACATATCCACAGCGACATCAATACCCGAATCAGTCGGAATGCACAACTTCAGAAAATCATTCACCACGTAGAACCCTTTCATAAAACGGCAACTCAGAAAATTAAGAGATTTCTATACAGCAGAGGGAAAAACCCGCCTCCACAAACGACTTAGAACCAGCAATGGATGATTTGAAAAAGCCGTAATTTTGCAAGCGAAACCCAATCGTAACGCAATATGAAAACCATTGACAGCTTCAATTTTCAAGGGAAACGTGCCCTGATTAGGGTAGATTTCAACGTTCCCCTCAACGAAAATTTTCAGATCACCGATACCACCCGTATCGATGCTACTATTCCCACCATTAAAAAGATTCTTGCCGATGGAGGCTCGGTAATTCTTATGTCGCACCTGGGCAGGCCGAAAGATGGCCCAACCGATAAATATAGCCTCCGGCATGTAGTTAATTACTTGAGCCAGGCCACAGGTGTCACCGTTAAATTCGCACCCGATTGCATCGGTGAAGAAGCTTACAAACTCTCCTCCTCCTTAAAACCCGGAGAAATTCTCCTACTTGAAAACCTCCGCTTTTATAAAGAAGAAGAGAAAGGAGACGAAGCTTTTGCTGAAAAGCTGGCCAAACACGGAGATGTATATGTTAACGATGCTTTCGGAACAGCACACAGGGCTCATGCTTCTACAGCCGTAATTGCCAAATTCTTCCCGACAGCCAAAATGTTTGGCTATGTGATGGGTAATGAATTGGCTGCTCTAAAAAAAGTGCTTGAAGAAGCCGAAAGGCCCTTTACTGCAATTCTTGGCGGAGCAAAAGTATCCGGGAAAATTGAAATTATTCAAAACCTGTTGCCCAAAGTCAACAATCTTATCATTGGCGGAGGCATGATGTTCACTTTCATCAAAGCCCTGGGAGGAAAAGTGGGCAGCTCGCTTGTTGAAGACGATCTCATTCCCGTTGCGCTGCAGGCTCTCGACAAAGCAAAGACACTCGGTGTGAAAATAATTCTTCCGGTTGATGCTGTAATAGCCGACAAATTCGATAACGAAGCCCATCGGCAGACCTGCAAGGCAGATGAAATTCCGGATGGTTGGATGGGCCTCGATATAGGACCTGAAACCGTTAAACTCTTCAATGAAGTTATTACAAAGTCGAAGACCCTGTTGTGGAATGGTCCCATGGGCGTATTCGAAATGAGTAATTTCGAAGCAGGCACTGTAGCGATTGCAAAAAGCGTGGCAGATGCAACCCAGGAAGGGGCTTATTCACTCATCGGTGGTGGCGATTCTGTGGCTGCTATCAATAAATACAACCTGGCTGACAAAGTGAGCTATGTTTCAACCGGAGGTGGCGCGATGCTCGAGTATATCGAAGGCAAGGAACTACCCGGTGTGAAATTTGTTAACGAGTAAACATCGTTTCATAATTCTTTGTATTGCCCCGAAAGCTTCAAAAACTTTCGGGGTTTTGTTTTGATTATCAAGATTCTGAAAAAAATATTCTATTTCGACTTGACATGTCAAAATAAGTTTGTAATTTTGCAAACAGAAAACTGCGGGGTGGAGCAGAGGCAGCTCGTCGGGCTCATAACCCGAAGGTCGCAGGTTCGAATCCTGCCCCCGCTACTACAAAAAAGCTTTGGCCGTCGTTTATGAGGCGGCCATCTTTATTTTCATCTCCGGTTATAATTTCAACACTAAACCTGTAAGAGAATATAGATTCTTGTCGACAAAAGCCTGATACTGCAACTCCAAACGATACATCAAGATTTTATGAAAAACTGATAAAATGCATTATTTTTGTATTCAGCAAAACTACCAATAACTCCTGCCAGCATGTCCAGAATACTTTTGGTTGATGACGACCGGAATTTTGCCGTTAACCTTCAACAGCTTCTAGAACGAAAAGGTTACAATACGGATGTGGAGTTTAGTACCTTTCAGGCTATTGAAAGATTAAGGTCTTTGCCCTACGATTTTCTGATCACCGATATTCGTATTCCGGGAGAAGAGGGGGGGTTGGAAATCATCAGAGAATGCAGAAATATTGCACCCGACATCAAAATAATTGCGATTTCAGGAGGAGGTTATATTCCAGCCAGCGATTATTTGCGAGTTTCTCAGTTGTTTGGTGCCAACAGCATTCTGCAAAAACCTTTCTTTGTAGAAGACTTACTCAATGAGATTGAAAGACTAGAAAACGAGCATTAAACCAGGTCTGATACGTAGTAAACTTCTAACTTTGCGGGAAAAATCAATATTTTGAAACCTGTCCCTTCCTATCGGCAGATCTGGGAAATCGCGTATCCTATAATTTTAAGCTTAATAGCACAAAATGTAGTAAATGTGACAGATACGGCCTTTTTAGGTCGTCTGGGTGAAATACCCTTGGGGGCTGCCGCTATAGGAGGATTGTTCTATGTGGCTCTGTTCATGCTGGGGTTTGGCTTTGCCACCGGCGTACAAATCCTGACAGGAAGATACAATGGCCGTGACCAACTCCATCGAATTGGAGAAGTGGTAATGCAAGGCTTTTTTACCCTACTTCTGTTCGCACTAACATTGATTCTCGTTTACCACGTGGCGGGTACTTCTATTATTAACATAACTGTAAAAAGTGAGAATATTCGTCAAGCCACCACGGAATTTCTCCGATTCAGAATTTGGGGTCTTCTTCCCGCCTTCCTGAATGTGAATTTTAGGGCATTTTATGTAGGCATCACCCGCACCCGGGTGCTTTCATTGTCCTCTTTCCTTATGGCAGGTCTCAACGTGATTCTCGATTATGCCCTCATATTTGGCCATTTCGGCCTGCCAGCCATGGGCATAAGCGGTGCAGCTATTGCTTCCGTAATTTCCGAATCCGCATCCGCCCTGTTTTTCATCGCTTATACTCGTTATAAGTGCAACTTCCAAAACTACGCCCTTAAATTTCCCTTTAAACTCCGTTGGAAGGTTTTCAGAACCACCATCGACTTATCCGTGTGGGTAATGCTTCAGAACTTTGTTTCGCTTGCCGGATGGCTGGTATTTTTTATGATGGTGGAAAAAACCGGCGAACTAAACCTCGCTGCATCCAACGTTATCCGGAGCCTTTACCTGGTAATGATGATTCCTATATGGGGTTTCGCTACTTCGGTGAATACCCTTGTAAGTAATTCTATGGGAGCTTATGGCCCAAAATATGTAACTAAAATCATCGGCAAAGTTGCCGTTTTAAGTACCATCCTTTTGGCGATTGTTTCACTGTTAATGCTGCTTTTCCCGGTACCTATGTTACGCATCTACACGCCTGACCCGGAAATTATAAAAGCAGCCCGCCCTGTCATGTATCTCATCAGCGGCGTTCTACCCTTATTTTCTATTAGCATTATGCTCTTTAACGGAGTTACAGGCACTGCCAACACACGCATCAGCATGCTCATTGAATTTTCAGCCATAGTTATTTATCTTTGGGCTGCATATTGCCTGGCTATCGTTTGGGAAAAATCCCTCACTATCATCTGGTCGGTCGAGTACCTCTATTTCATTGTACTTGGCGGACTATCTCTGATTTATCTTCGCTCCGGGCATTGGAAAAAAATAAAAATCTAAGCCGAAACCTTACCTTTGTGTCAGAAACTTTCTTCCATGGCACGCTTAGCGCTGGTAGTAATCACCCTCAACGAAGAAAAAAATATTGAAAGATGCCTTTCCTCGGCCAGCGGCCTTGCCGATGAACTGATTGTTGTAGATTCAGGTTCGCATGACAGAACTATTGAGCTTGCACAACAAATGGGGGCAAAGGTGATATTTCACCCCTTCGAAAACCACATTAGCCAGAAAAATTACGCGTTTAGCCAGGCTACATCCGATTGGATACTCTCTCTCGATGCAGATGAAGCGCTCTCCGACACATTAAAAAACTCTATCCGCGAAGCACTGAACAATCCACAGTATAAAGGATACACTATGAATCGGCTCACCAATTATTGTGGCCGATGGATAAAGCATAGTGGATGGTACCCCGACAGAAAACTCAGGCTGGTAAAAAAAGGAAAAGCACACTGGACAGGACGTAACCCACACGACCGCCTGATATTGAATGAACAAACCCGTACTGGACATCTTTCAGGCGACATTTTGCATTATTCCTATTATACACTCCAAGACCACATCGACCAGATGTCGGATTTTTCTTGCATAGCCGCTAAGGAACTTCTTAAGCAAGGTCTTAAACCTCACTTTTACCACTTTGTTTTGAAACCTTCCTTTAAGTTTTTCCGACATTATGTACTAAAACTCGGTTTTCTTGACGGATATGAAGGATTTCAGATTGCCCGGCTTTCAGCTTACGGCCAGTTCTTGAAATACGCCAGATTAAGAGAACTATATAAAAATAACCAGGCATGAAGGTTTTGCATATTTCGACCCAGGAAAAATGGGGAGGAGGCGAACAACAATTACTATATTTGATGCAACACCTTGAAAATGTATTACATATTGTGTTTTGCCCTTACCATGCACCTCTCCATGCAAAAGCCGATCAGCTGGGAATAAAAACATTCCCATTTACAACTGTATTTTCATGGCTGCAAAACCTGACTCTTCCTTATCGTATATGGTCTTTGGTTCGCCAAAACCAACCTGATGTAATACATGCCCACGACAGCAAGGCACACACCCTGGTCTGGCTGGCAAGATGCCTATGGAGGATCAAAACCCCGCTAATTGTGAGCCGCAGGGTTACACTGGGAAAACACAGGAATTATTTGTCGCGGATTAAATATAATCACCCTTCCATCGTTTATTATATCTGCGTGAGTGAAGCTGTAAGGCATAGTTTGCAAAAGGTTGTTAAACAGAACGAGAAACTTAAGGTTATTTATAGCGGTATCAATCCCTCCCGATTTCCCTACCGATCACCCATTAATTACCTCAGGGATGAATTTCGAATACCTCAGCCTATCCGTATCATCGGCAACATTGCTTCTTTGGTGCCAGCTAAGGATTACGCCACGTTTCTTACTACTGCATTCCTCTTGATTCAGAGGCGAAGCGATTTGCGATTTTTCATTGTCGGGGAGGGCACTGAAAGAAAAAAGCTGGAGGAATTAGCCCAACAACTGAATATCAATGATTATGTGATTTTCACAGGTTTTCGTAAGGATATTGAATATATCCTGCCCTCTTTCGATATTTTCCTTTTCACTTCTCAAAGCGAAGGATTGGGCACAATAGTCCTCGACGCAATGGTTTGTGGGGTTCCTGTTGTAGCCACACGGGCAGGAGGTATTCCTGAAATGATTCATCACCTTGAAAATGGATTACTGGCCGACCCTGGCGATGCAACGGCCCTGGCAGAAGCTGTGTTACGACTGCTCGAGGATGAAACCCTTAGAAAGAACATTACCAGCCGGGCTTCTGCCTGGGTAAAAGAATTCGAGGCCTCTCGTATGGCCTCCTTAACTTTTGAGATTTATAAAAAAACAATGAATATCAATCCTTAACCAGAAGCTTAAAGCCAATTCCTTACTTTTGCACTCCGTTTTTTAAAAGTACCCCTATGGCTAAAACCCTGAAGTCCGCACTTGAAGAATGGTTTGTAATTGTTAATCCTCATGCCGGACTCAGTAAATGCGGACGCGATTGGCCTCGTATCTATCAAATGCTTACCGAGGCAGGCATTGCCTTTACACACACCCTCACAACGCATAAAGAACATGCCATAAGCATTACTACCACTGCCATAAAAAAAGGATTCCGGAAATTTATTGTTGTGGGTGGAGATGGTACACTCAACGAAGTAGTCAATGGGCTTTTTATACAAAATCTCATTCCCATAGAAGAATTTACCATAGGACTCATTCCTGTAGGCACAGGTAATGATTGGAGGCGTTCTTTCGGCATTTCCGATAACTACCGGGAAGCCATTCATACATTAATCAAGGGGAAAGTCTTTTCTCAGGATGTTGGCCTCATCACCTATCAGAACGCCCGTGGACCCAAAAAAAGATTTTTTGTGAATGTTGCAGGAATGGGCTACGACGCTATGGTCGCCCGCAAAACCAATACCCAGAAAGACAAAGGCAAAGGGGGGCCTCTTTCTTATTTGATCAACCTTTTTACCAGCCTGCTGTATTACCGATATACTCGCGTGAAAGTAATAGCCGATGGCACTCATGCAGAGAGCGATACTTTTAGTTTGAGCGTCGGTATTGGACAATTTAACGGAGGGGGCATGAGGCAGTTACCGTTTGCCCATCCTGCCGACGGCCTTCTCGATATGACCCTGATTCAAAAAGTTGGCAAATTCACTATAATTAAGGAAGTAAAAAATCTTTACGACGGCAGCTTCATCCACCATCCCAAAGTTAAAACTTACAGAGCCAAAGAATTTACCATAGAATCCGTACCGCCCATCGAGCTTGAAGTGGATGGTGAGTCGCTCGGTCACAGCCCTTTTAAGGTGCAAATCGTACCATCGGTTCTAAAAATCATTGGAGAAACAATGGTTGAGCCGTCTCCAATCCTGAAAAAGCATTAGCATCACGAATATAGACCCAAGACAGGAAGTTGCAAAAAACGGGAAGCCTATCAAGACAGAGAAAGGTTTTGCTAAAAATCAACTGCTTATAATTTAAGGCCATAACTGTTTGAAATAATTCAATGGTAAACCCAAGCCTGCCCATTCCTTGTAAATTTGCAAACAAAAAATATGAGCTTACAACCAGGCGACAAAGTAAAATTTTTGAACCAACAAGGCGGAGGAACGATAGTTCGTATCATTAAGCCGGGGTTGGTAGCTGTGCTTATTGATGATGGATTCGAAATTCCAACCCCTGAATCGGAATTGGTAAAAATAGGCGGAGAAAGTGCAGCGGCGCGTTACTTCAGCGAAACTTCGCATGAGAAACCCAGAGCATCGGAGAATTCAACATCTAAACCGCAAAAGCCTGACTCTTCCGGGCATTTAACCGAATCTTATGTAGAAGCCTTGCCGACATCGGCCAGGGGAAGTTCTAATGTGCCCGGCATTTATCTGGCCTTCGAGCCCCTCGACCAAAAATGGCTGATATCGGGTTCACTCGAACTTACCCTGAGTAATCTCAGCGATTACGATGTAATTTATACCCTTTTCCACAAAACACCCGGTGGAGGTTACACTGGTCGAGATTATGGCAACATACCCCCTATGCATAAGGCGATTATCGATGTCATAAAAAGGGAAGACCTCGACTATGTTGCCGACGGAATCGTTGAGTTGATGTTTATCAAAGACAAAATGCCCTCAGTATGGTTACCCTCCGTTGCAGCATTTAAAATCAAATCCGTAAGATTTACCAAGGAAGATAATTATAAAACCTACGCATTTCTCAACCGCAAAGCTTTTGTTTATCAATTGGCAGAAATCAGCAGACTAAAATCTGCCAGTCGGCTCGAGGAGATGGAGAAATATGGGGAAGAAACCATGGTTGTCGAAAAAGCCGAACAGATAAAACCTCTTTCCTTCATCGCCCGACACAAAACAGCACCACGCGAGGCTGTTGTTGACTTGCATGCTGAAGCCATTTTAGAAGATCATCGGGAAGTGCCTCCGGAAGAATTGCTTAATCTGCAGCTGGCTTATTTCACCCGTTGTATGGAAGCTGCTATCATCGATAATTACTATAAAGTCATTTTTATTCACGGAGTAGGCAATGGGGTTTTAAAAAAGGCCATTATTGAGCGTTTAAGGGAATATCCAAATGTCATATGGCAACAAGCGCCTTTTGCCCGTTTTGGGATGGGAGCCATTGAAGTAATGATCATGCGGCCATCAAAAGCTTCGGCCGAAGAATAGAAGCGGCGCGGTTTTTGATATAAATTTGTGGCGAAAAGCTGTGCATGGACGTTCTATCGCCTCGCTGCGAAAGCAACGGGGAGGAAAGTCGGGACAACACAGGGCAGCCTGCTTCCTAACGGGAAGGTACCAGGCCCGAAAGGACCGGGTAACAGAAAGTGCCACAGAAAATTACCGCCTCAGCAATGGGGTAAGGGTGAAAACGTGGGGTAAGAGCCCACGCAATGTAATGGTGACATTGCATTGGGGTAAACCTCAGGCGTTGAAAGGCCAAATAAACCGGGGTGTCCTGCCTGGCAGGATCTAAGGGTGGCCCGCCCGATTCCCGGAGGGTAGGCCGATTGAGGCAACGGGTGACCGTTGTCCCAGATAAATGATAGAAATCCGGTTGCGGCCGGATACAGAATCCCGCTTACAGGCCATGCACAGTCTTTTTTTAATTTTGTTCGCTATTCAATATAAAACATGAAATTACTTCTGCGCTGGACTGCCTCTGCCATGGGTATTGCCATTATCGCCTGGTTATTGCCCGGCGTTGCCATAGATTCCTTTTGGACCGCCATGATCGTGGCTGCGGTGCTTGCACTGCTCAACATCTTCGTGAAACCTATTCTCGTTTTCCTCACCATTCCGGTCACATTACTTACGCTTGGTCTTTTCATACTGGTCATAAATGCTGTAATCATCCTGATGGCCTCCTCATTGGTTCACGGATTTCTTGTCGATAGTTTCTGGTGGGCGCTGCTCTTTAGCCTGCTCAATTCACTTCTCAACGCTTTAATTAATAATTCTCAATATTAGAGATTTCCCCTTGTCGATCGACCCGTAAAAAAAAGAATTGAATGAAACCTCGTCAAATTACAGACCCTAAAGAAATAAAATCGGTTTTGGATGCAGTGGATTGTTGTTATGTGTCGATGGTTACTCCTGAAGGTAGCCCTTATGTAGTTCCCATGAACTTTGGGTATGATGAAGAGTATATTTACCTGCACAGCAGCCGGATAGGGAAAAAAATAGATATTTTAAGGCATAACCCTGAGGTATGCATAGCCTTTAGTGCATTTCACGAACTGAGATATCAGAGCGAAAAAGTGGCCTGCTCATGGAGCATGAAATACAAGAGTATTTTGGTGTATGGCAAAGTGGAGTTTGTGGAAGAACCTGAAGTAAAAGTAGAGATGCTGAATGCCATGATGCGAAAATATGCCGGCAGAGACTTCACATACAGCGCCCCTGCGCTCCGAGAAGTATTGACTTACAGGGTAAAAATTGAAAAAATCGAAGGCAGGGCTTACCGCTATTGAAAATTGATTTTGACCTTGAAACGGGCTGTCTTCCCACAACAAATAATTCAAACGAAATTACTCCTTAATCCAGGTAAAAATAAATTATTGGTAAACGAATAGACTTCACGATTGTAAGGTTCTGGAATATGAAGTTGTTTTCATTCGAGGCCAACAATATACTGGCATTCAATTCGTTTTGCTGACAGGCGGAGTAAGGCACTCGTAATTCATAAAAAAGGTCGCCCATTTTCGGCGACCTCAACCATTGTACCCGGAGCGGGACTTGAACCCGCACGGCCTCATCGGCCAAAGGATTTTAAGTCCTTCGTGTCTACCACTTCCACCACCCGGGCAATTTTGTCAAAGGCAAATTTACAAAAAAATCCCGAATCCATGCTTGTGGCCTCGGGATATCTTTGAGCGGAAAACGGGACTCGAACCCGCGACCCCAACCTTGGCAAGGTTGTGCTCTACCAACTGAGCTATTTCCGCAATAAATCTTGTCAAATGCAGGTGCAAAGGTAAAAACATTTTCTCATTCCATGCAAGAGATTTTCACTTCCCCCCCAATAATTTTTTAATCTGGTGCAACTTCATCAGAGCTTCGATAGGTGTTAGTGTATCAATGTCAATATTGTTTATTTCTTCCTTGATTTGAAGCAAAAGCGGATCGTCAAGCTGGAAAAAACTCAACTGAATGCCTTCCTGGGGTTTGGGTAATGATGGGCCAGCCTTCGAAAGCGCATCACTATTTCTTGACTGCTCCAGGGTTTCAAGTAACTCTGCTGCCCGCTCTACTACCTTTTTGGGCATCCCTGCCATGCGCGCTACATGAATGCCAAAGCTATGCTCACTGCCTCCAGGTGCCAGTTTTCTGAGAAAAATAACCCTATTCCCTACCTCGCGCACCGAAACATGAAAATTCTTAACTCTTGGAAACAAGCGTGCCATCTCATTAAGCTCATGATAATGCGTAGCAAATAACACTTTAGGATGATAAATGGGATGCTCATGTAAATACTCAACAATACTCCAGGCTATGCTGATACCATCATAAGTGCTGGTTCCCCTGCCTATTTCATCAAGAATGATAAGGCTTCGATCTGAGATATTATTGAGAATACTGGCCGTTTCATTCATTTCTACCATAAAAGTAGATTCGCCAGAGGATATATTGTCGGATGCTCCTACTCGGGTAAAAATTTTATCCACTATCCCAATATGAGCCTGTGCAGCCGGGACAAAACTACCCATCTGGGCCATCAATACTATAAGCGCCGTTTGCCGGAGCAAAGCCGATTTACCCGACATATTGGGCCCCGTGAGAATAATAATCTGATTGCTTTTGGAATCCAGCGTTAAATCATTGGGGACGTATTGCTCTCCGGGAGGCATCATTTTTTCTATAACAGGGTGCCTTCCCTCTTTAATCTCTAAATGAATACTGTCACTCAATTTGGGCCGACAATAGTTAGATTCGGCTGCCAGATTGGCAAAATTGAGCAAAACATCGAGGCGAGCCAGTATAGAAGCATTCAATTGCAAAGGCACCACATAATCGGTAACCTCAATCAGGAGCTCATTGAAAATGCGGGATTCCAATTCAAGAATTTTCTCCTCGGCACCTAAAATTTTTTGCTCATATTCTTTTAGCTCATCGGTAATGTACCGTTCGGCATTAACCAACGTCTGCTTGCGGTGCCAGGTAGGCGGTACCTTATTTTTATGGGCATTGGTTACTTCAATGTAGTAGCCGAAAACGTTATTGAAACCAATTTTTAAAGAAGTGATTCCTGTGGCCTGTATTTCACGCTGTTGGATACGAGCAAGATAATCTTTTCCCTCGTAAAGCATTTCCCGGAGTTCATCCAGCTCAGGTGAAACGCCTTTTGCTATCACATTTCCTTTGCTCACCAATGGGGGTGGATCTTCCTGCAGGGTTTTGGTTATACGTGAATAGATCAATGGCAGGGGATTTAGCTGCTCTGCCAAATGCATAAGCACTGCCTGTTGGGTTTTAAGGCAGATTGAGGCTATTTCGCGAACAGAATCCAGGGCCCGGGCGACGTAAAGCACCTCGCGCGGAGTGGCTTTGCCCACGCTTATTTTCGAAGTCAGGCGCTCCAGGTCTCCCACAGTCTTAAGTTGTTGACCCACAGCTGCAGCCAATTCTTTGTTTTCCAGAAAATAGGTAACTATCTCCAGTCTTTCCTCCACCGACTTTCTTTCCTTCAAAGGCATTGTAATCCACCTTCGCAACAATCGTGCTCCCATTGGTGTAATAGTATGGTCGAGCACTTGAAGCAAAGTGCGGGCACCCTCACTGTTTGGCTGAAGGAGTTCAAGGTTTCTTATGGTGAAACGGTCGAGCCAAACATATTTGTCTTCTTCGATACGGGAAAGACGGGTAAGATGACCAACTTTGTCATGCTGGGTTTCGGCCAGGTAATGTAGTGCAGCACCGGCAGCAACCACAGCCATAGGCAACATATCCACACCAAACCCTTTCAATGAACTTACCTGAAAATGTCGCAGTAACAGGTCTTTTGCAAATTCCTCGGTAAATACCCAATCGTCGAAGGTTGTGGTATAAAATTTATCACCAAATAATTCTATGAATCTTCTGAGTCTGTTTTTCTGAAGAATAATCTCACTGGGACGAAAATTCTGTAGAAGCTTATCAATATAGTCAATGTTTCCTTGAGCTACAAGAAACTCACCTGTTGAGATGTCTAAAAAAGATATTCCAGAGGTGGTTTCGCCAAGATGGAGGGCAGCCAGAAAATTATTTTCCTTTTGTTCTAAAATTTTATCGTTGATGCTAACGCCTGGTGTAACCAGCTCGGTGACACCTCTTTTGACGATAGTTTTGGCAAGTTTTGGATCTTCAAGTTGATCGCAGATGGCTACACGAAGCCCAGCCCTCACCAGTTTTGGTAAATAGTTGTCAAGAGCATGATAAGGGAACCCTGCCAGATCGACAGTAGCTGCAGCACCATTGGAACGCTTGGTAAGCACTATCCCAAGAATTTGAGAGGCTTTAATGGCATCCTCCCCGAAGGTTTCATAAAAATCACCCACCCTGAACAAAAGTAATGCATCCGGATATTTGGCTTTTATCCGACTGTATTGTTTCATGAGGGGTGTATCAACAGAACTTCCTTTCACCTATTTACTTTCAATTTTTTACCAGGCAACAAAGTTAATCTTAAGCCTTGAGGCTGGCAAACCCTATTCAAATCAGTAATCGATCTTTATTTGTAATAGCCCTAATTTTGCAGGCAAAATACAAGGAAAGGCATGATAAAAAAGAGCATGGAAGAGCTCAACCGTATAAATCCGCAAGAATTTAAGGCAAATGCAAAGCGGAATTTAGTGGTGGTGCTCGATAATATAAGAAGTAAACAAAACATAGGTTCAATTTTTCGCACCTGCGATGCTTTTGGTATTGGAATAATTTTTCTGTGTGGCATTAGTGCAACTCCACCCGACCGAGAAATAGAGCGAACAGCACTGGGAGCTACCTTATCTGTTGACTGGGAATATTACCAGAGCAGTGTAGAATGCGTCGCAAAGCTAAAGGCTGAGAATTATAAGATCATCAGTATTGAGCAAACCAAAATGAGTCAACTTTTAACTGACATCGATTTCCAGGATATCAGGGCAGCAATAGTTTTTGGTAATGAAATTCAAGGCGTAGATGAAGATATTTTAAAACTATCTGATTTACATCTTGAGATACCCCAACAAGGCACAAAACACTCTCTAAATGTTGCAGTTAGCGCCGGTATAGTTTTATGGGAGTTGGCCGGAAAGCAAATTTCGGTTTTAAAAAAATCTTAAAATGAAACATTTTTAAATAAATTACTGTTAAATTCTAAGAAAAAACTGAAATTAATTCAGTATTTTTGCATGATTTCGAAAATTGCATTATTTTTGTCTAAAACCTGATAACTTTAAACAATCTACCTATGAGAAAAATGTATCAAACTGTCCGCAAAGCAGCATTTATATTGCTGTTGGGTTTTATCCCTTTTATCCTGTTAGGTCAAAACGATAAAGGTTCATCTTATACACCTAAACAAGCACCCTATTGGTACATTGGTGCACAGGGTGGTTTGAGTCAGTTCCACGGGGATATCGTGAAATATAAATTCGTTCCTGACAAAGACAATTGGAACTTTGGTTTTGGTGGCCTTTTTGGCAGGCAATTCACTCCTTTCCTCGGATTAAGAGGTACGCTTGCCTATGGTAACTATAGTGGCCAGGAAGACCGTGCCAGCCACAGCTACCTGCCTTACTACAACCAAAAAGTCGAAGGAAGCTATATTGATTATTCTTTACAGTTCACTTTCGACCTCGACCGCTTGATCCTTGGCCTGAACCCTGACCGTAAGCTGGGTGTATATGCAGTTGCAGGTATTGGTAATACCCAGTATCGCGTTCGGAAATATGATATTCCCACCGGTACTCTCCTGGGAACCCGCGGCGTTGATACCGAACAGGGCGGCGGCGACGGCAAAGGTTTCGGAAATCGCGACCTTGTTGGAATGATTCCAGCAGGATTAGGTGTCAATTACTCCGTTTCTGAAAAAGTAGATGTGGTATTGGAAAGCGTTTTGCGTTTCACCGATTCTGAAGGAATGGACATTCAGTCGGGCGGAGCTGCCGAAATTAAAAAGGACTTCTACAGCATGACCACCCTGGGTCTGGTTTACAAATTTGGCGGCGACGATTTGAGCAAGATGCAAAAAGACTTTGGAAAAGTTAAATTCGAAACCATTCCCCAGGTACTCGAAACCAAAGGCGACAGCATCGAAGTTACCATCCGCGGTACCTTCCCTCCCAACTATTTCCTCAAAAATGCAGCCATGTGCTTCCAGCCCGTGCTCAAATATGCTAATGGTGAACACAAACTCAAATGCATGAGCATCAGGGGAGAAAATGTGAAAGGTGATGGTCCTGTTATCTCCTACAAAAATGGTGGCACTTTTACCTACAAATACACCATTCCTTACAGCCCCGAAATGAATGTATCGGAACTGCAAGTTAGCCCTGTGGCCTACATGCCCAAAGGCCCCGCTTCATGCAACGATTGTGGCAAATCGGGTAAGAGCCTGGTTTTGGGCGAACGTAAACTTGCCGATGGCGTAATTTTCACCTGCAAACGTATTGCCGGTAATGCTGAAACCCAAGTTGCTCCTCATGGTTATGTAAGGGATATTACGATTACACGCGAAGCTAAAATCTATTTCCCCAAAAACCTTTACAGCGTTAACTTCAAGTTTGGGCTGAATAAAGAAAAAGCCTCCCAGGATGCATGGGCAGCTCTTTACGACCACATAAAAGCCGGCTATAAGATTAAGGACATTACAATCAATGGTTGGGCATCCCCCGAAGGTGAGGAAACCTTCAACGACAACCTGTCGGGTAACCGTGCAGAAGCAGCTAAAAAGACCATCCTGGCTGATTTCGATAAAATGCGCAAGGACAAAAAGAAACCTGTGGCTGTTCCCGAAATCACCATCAACACCAAAGGCAATGGCCCCGACTGGAATGGTTTCATGAAACTTGTTGAAGCCAGCGACCTGAAAGAAAAAGGCACTGTTCTCAACATTGTTAACAATGCTGATCCTAAGAAAAAAGAACAGGAAATCCGCAACATGATACTGATTTATCCGCAGATCGAACAGAAATTACTGCCTCCTCTGCGTAGGTCAGAAATCGTGGTTACTGCCTTCGAACCCTCCAAGACCGACGAAGAAATCCTGAACCTGGCTACCAGCAATCCTGAAAAGCTGACTGAAAAAGAATTGCTTTATGCTGCAACCCTTACCGAAGATTTGAAAACTCAAGAAAAGATTTACCGTTCGGCTACCCAGCTCTTCCCCAACAACTGGAAGGCTTTCAATAACCTGGGTGTGATTCAGATAAAACTTGGCAACATTAACGATGCCGCCGGTAATATTGAAAAAGCAAATAACATTGCTCCGGATCAGGGTGAAGTGGTAAACAACCTTGGTGCTGTCGCTCTTGCTAAAGGTGACATGGCTAAAGCTAAGCAGATGTTTGAAAAAGCCAAGAAACTGGGTGTAAATGAAAACTACAACCTGGGTGTGCTGATGATTCCTGAAGGCAAATACGCAGATGCCCTCAACGCAATGAAAGGCAAAAAATGCGACTACAATCTGGCTCTTGCCCAGATGCTGTCGGGTAACAATGGCGAAGCAGCTAAGACCCTCGACTGCGCTGAAAAGAATGCCCAGACCTTCTACCTGACCGCTGTACTTGGTGCCCGCACCGGCAACACCAGCTTGATGCTCGAAAACCTTGGAAAAGCCATTAAGGCTGACAGCAAGATGAAACAGTGGGCTAAAAACGATCGCGAATTCATCAAATATTTCGACAACGCAGAATTTAAAAAACTGGTAGATTAATATAAGTTCAGGCCCCCGTTAATTAAAAGCTCCCGGTTATGGCGGGAGCTTTTTTTATGCTTCATCAGAAATTTATCCTCATCGAATCACCCTCCCAAGGGCAAGCTAAAATCAGGTAATTAAAGAGTAATATTGCTTATCCCGATTGGATACTCCGCATTAATAACCGAAACCAGCCATTCATAGTCGGCCCTGTTCTCCACGAAGTCAATGGCTCGCGTATCGATTACCACAATTCGAAGGTTGGTTTGCTGACGCAGGAAATCAAAATAACTTTCCTGAATACGGCTGAGATATTCACCCGTAATGTTCTGCTCATAAGACCGGCCACGTTTTTTGATATTTTCCAATAATCTGTCCACCGGCAAATACAGATAAACATACAAATCAGGGATAGGTAACTGGGCAATCATTATTTGATAAAGCCTCATGAACAATGAAAACTCATCTTCCTGCAAAGTCTTACGGGCAAAAATGAGAGATTTCTGAATGTGGTAATCAGCAACAATGTTGGGGTGAAATAAATCGAGGTTAATTACCTGGGTCTTGAGTTGCTGAAAACGGTCGGCAAGGAAACTTAATTCCAGAGGGAAGGCAAATCGAGCTGGATCCTGGTAAAATTTGGGGAGAAAAGAATTTTCCTCAAACTGCTCCAGAATAAGGCGTGTATGAAAATCGTTTGATAATAATCGGGCCAGCGTAGTTTTTCCTGCACCAATACACCCTTCAATAGCGATATATCTGTATTTCAAATCGTTCATGAAAAAAATACTCAGGCATGATGAAGCGGCAAGTTAATCAATATCCTCCTTCCAGGGAAAAGGACGAATAAACACAACTTCTCCCTTATCAGGACAGGAACTTAATAACTCTTTTATGGGTTGATGAAAAGATGGATGGATGAAATCAGGAGCCAATTCGGCCATGGGCTCTAACACAAACCGACGCAGATGAAGCCTGGGGTGTGGCACTATTAATCCTTCATCCATAATTATCCTATTTCCATAAAACAAAATATCAATATCTATAGGCCTTGAGCTATAGCCTCCTCCGGCACTTCTTTGCCTGCCCATTGTGGCCTCTGTTTCAATACATAAATCCAATACTTCTCGTGGGGTTAGCAGAAACCACATTTCTGCGACTGCATTATAAAAACGCTGTTCGGCAACAAAGCCCCAGGGTTCGGTTTCATAAATTCCCGAGACACGAATACTACCAGCACTGTGTAACTTTAACCTTTCGACTGCGTTAACTAACATAGAAAGCCTATCACCCTGGTTGCTACCCAGAGAGAAAAAAACCTGTGTGGGAAGCTCCTTTTGCATATAAATAAAGGTATCATACATTTATCCAACAAAGGAAATGTTATTTTTGCTAATAAAGGAATACTCACCCAAAATCCATTAAGTATGAAACAGTTTTTAAAATTTTTCCTGGCCTCAATTCTCGGAACAACCGTTACCTTGTTGATTTTTCTTTTGTTACTTATCAGTCTCATTGCAGGAATGGCCTCATTCAGCAGCAAACCCAAAGTAGAGGTGAAAGAAAAAACCATTCTTCGGTTAACTATCGACAGAGATGTAATTGATCGTGCCCCCAACAATCCTTTCCAGAATTATAACTGGCAAAGCATGGAGAGTGAAGAAAGCTATGGACTCAACGAACTCATCGAGAATCTGCGAAAAGCCAAAGAAGACCCCAAAATAAGCGGTATTTTACTTGAAGTGCCCGCAGGTGTCTCAGGTTTGGCCATTGCGGAAGAACTTCGAAGCGAACTCGAATCCTTCAAATCCTCAGGAAAATTCCTCATTTCATACGCCAACAGTTATTCTCAAGGAGGTTACTACCTGGCAAGCGTAGCAGATACTATTTGCATGCACCCCGAAGGAAACCTCGAATTTAAAGGGCTTATGGCCGACCTGGTATTTTTTAAACACTTACTTGAAAAAATAGATGTAGAAGCTCAAATCATCCGCCATGGAAAATATAAAAGTGCAGTAGAACCCTTCATGCTTGATAAAATGAGCCCGGAAAACAGAGAGCAAACACAACAGTTCGTTTCTAAAATCTGGAACAACATGGTTGCTCAGATTTCGAAAAGCCGTGGCATCAGTGTTGAAAGACTTAATCAACTGGCCGACAGCTTAACAGGTTATTCAGCTGAAAAAGCACTTCAGGTAGGATTGGTGGATAAACTGGTTTATAAGGACGAACTGGAGAATATCTTGCGCCAAAAGTTAGGCGCAGATTCTACGGCCGAACTCAATTTTATGAGTATGACCGAGTATTTTAATGCCCCGGAACCCGTTAAAAAGAAAGTTGATCGCACAAAGAAAATCGCGGTTATCTATGCTCTGGGTGATGTTGTTGATGGCAAGGGGGATGAAACCAGCATTGGAATAAAAAATATTCCTGAAGCACTTCGCAAGGCCAGGGAAGACAAAAAAATCAAAGCTGTCGTTCTAAGGGTTAATTCAGGTGGAGGAAGCGCCCTCACCAGCGATATTATCTGGCGCGAGCTGGAGCTTACCCGTAAAGAAAAACCTGTTATTGCCTCATTTGGAGATGTAGCAGGTTCAGGAGGGTACTACATTGCATGCAATGCAAGCAAAATATTCGCCAACCCCAATAGCATTACCGGATCCATTGGCGTGCTCGGCATTATTCCCAATGCACAGAAATTGCTGAGCGACAGGCTGGGTATTACCTTCGATAATGTGAAAACCAACGCCAATGCAGAATTTGTTGGGCTTAATCGACCACTTACCGATTACCAAAAAAGGGTATTGTTAAACTCCATTGAAGATGTTTATTCCACCTTTGTGGGGCATGTAGCCGAAGGCCGCAAACTCACCCGCGAAAAAGTTGACAGCATCGGACAGGGCAGGGTTTGGAGTGGTGTAGATGCCAAATCCATAGGTCTGATTGATGAATGGGGAGGCCTGTATGATGCCATTGCCGAAGCTGCCAAAATGGCCGGGATAGAAAATTATAAAATTGTGGAATATCCCATTCTCAAAGATCCTATTACTCGTTTGCTTGAAAGCTTTGGAGGAGAAGAAAACAGTGAAGTATTTCTGAAAAAACAGCTGGGTATTCATTACAACTACCTGAAAACACTGCAAAATCTTGCTACTGCCACTGGACCTCAGGCCCGCATGCCCTTCCAGATTCATTTCAGATAACATTATAAAATGTACTTTTGCACCGGCAGCTGGATGATTCTGGCTGCCGGTATTTTTTACGCCATGGAAAAGATTGAGGAACTTAAAAAAACGCTTCGAAAAATTGTTAAAGAGCGAAAAGCATCCTTAACTCCGGAAGAAATTCACGAACGTTCTAGGATAATCTTTAACAAAGTAGAACAATTACAAGTATTTGAGAAATCTCAGATAGTCTTAGCCTATTGGGCTTTACCCGGTGAAGTGCAGACCCAGGACTTTATTCTGAAATGGTTTCATGAGAAAACCATTCTTCTTCCGGTTATTGACGGAGAAAATCTTTTACTGCGCCCTTTTAAAGGGATTCATCGGATGCAGATTCAAAATTCTTTGGGTATTGCCGAACCATTGGGAGGAAATTTTACGGAATGGGATAAGGTTGACCTCGCCATCATTCCAGGCATTGCCTTCGACAAACAAAATAACCGTTTGGGGCGTGGAAAAGCATACTACGACCGGCTTTTGGTAAACCTTAAAACTTTCAGGCTGGGTGTTTGTTTTAATTTTCAGCTATTTGATCAGATTCCCAGCTCCGACCATGATATTCCGATGGATATGGTTCTGACAGACTGACATTGGCACGTTTATGGCAAAACCAAATCAAGCAATTAAATACCTAATTTAGAACAATATGGTAACACAGGAACAAATTCTCAATGCTTTGCGGCAGGTGATGGACCCCGACCTTCACAAAGACCTGGTGAGCCTTGGCATGATTGAAGACCTTCGCATAGAAGGCAATCGTGTTAGTTTCAAGGTTGTGCTCACCACACCCGCCTGCCCGTTAAAAGGTCAGCTTCAGCAAAACTGCATTAAAGCCATACATGAACTGGTAAGCCCCGACCTCATAGTAGAACCCGAAATGACTTCAAGGGTGACCACCATACGCGAGAAAACCTCGAGCATGATGGCTCATGTAAAAAATATCATAGCAGTATCTTCTGGTAAAGGGGGTGTAGGTAAAAGTACTATTGCGGCCAATTTGGCTGTAGGCCTGGCCAAATCAGGGGCTAAGGTGGGTTTGTTGGATGCCGACATTTATGGACCTTCGCAGCCGCTAATGTTTGGACTTACCAACACCCGACCCCGCATGATTAAACTCAATGGTCGTGATCTGGTAGAGCCAATTGAAAAATATGGGGTTAAGGTGCTTTCAATAGGATTCTTTGTAGATCCCGATAAGGCCCTGGTATGGCGTGGCCCCATGGCATCCAGTGCTCTCACTCAGCTTTTTACAGATTCTCATTGGGATGAGCTTGATTATATGGTGATTGATATGCCCCCGGGTACAGGCGACATTCATTTAACATTGGTACAACAGCTGAGCGTCACCGGTGTAGTGATTGTGACTACTCCTCAGGAAGTAGCTCTTGCTGATGCACGCAAGGCCCTCGACATGTACACCCAGGAGAAAATCAATGTACCCATCCTCGGAATAGTAGAAAACATGTCCTATTTTACACCTGCCGAACTTCCCCAGAATAAGTATTATATTTTTGGTCGCGAAGGTGGTAGAAAATTTGCTGAAACATATAAAGTTGCCTTATTGGGCGAAATTCCTCTGGTGCAATCCATTTGCGAGGGAGGAGATGTAGGCAATCCCATTGCGCTCGATCCTGAGTCACCAGAAGCCAAAGCCTTCGATGTGCTTGCAGCCAATGTCGCCCGCGCAGTGGCCATACGCAACGATAACCTCCCCCCTACCCGCATCGTAGAAATGAACCCCGATACACTCAGGTAGGCAAAGAGCAACAATGATGGGCAAGATGGTTTCCTAATAAGGGCCACCTTGTTTTTATTCCCCATTCATGAAATATACAAAACCAGCCCCTTGAGGTATTCTGCTTCTGGTTGAAAAATGCTCACAGGATGATCCGGGGGTTGACGTAACACATGCAACAACTTTACATCCCTTCTCGCCTCTATTGCGGCCGAAAGCACCATGCTTCGAAAAGATTCTATGTCAACCACCTGAGAGCAAGAAAAAGTGAAAAGGAAACTCCCGGGACTGGCCTGGCTAATAGCTAACCTGTTGATGTAACGATATGCCTTGATAGCTTTTGGCTTTTGCGCCAGATGCTTAGCAAAAGCCGGGGGATCAAGTACTATTAAATCATAATTAGCTTTTGTTTGGGCAAGAAATTGAAGTACATCGGCCTCGATGCAGGAATGTTTTTCCGGATCGAAACCATTGAGAAGTAAATTATTGCGACAAGCTTCGATGGCTTTGGCACTGGAATCCACCGAATGAACAAGTTCAGCTCCGGCTTTCAGAGCATATACACTAAAGCCCCCTGAATAACTGAAACAGTTGAGCACTCTGCGGCCCTTGGCATATAAGGCTACCAGATTACGATTGTCGCGCTGATCGATAAAAAAACCTGTTTTTTGCCCCGAAACATAGTCAACCCAGAAGCGGTGACCGTTCTCTGAAATTTCCACTTCTTCTGCATTCCCCCAGATAAACCCTTGGGTATTTTTCAAGGAAGGATCGTAACGGGTGGCGTACTCAGCCGGTTTTGCATAAATGGCTTTAAGCCTTGCACCGAAAATACCAGGCAAAAGACCGGCAAGGGAGGGCAAAAGTCGATACATTCCGGGGGTTTGGGCTTGCATAACCATTATTCCATTATAAAAATCTGCAACTAACCCCGGAAAACCATCTCCTTCGGCATGTATGAACCTGAAAGCATTTGTGTGGGTACTATCCATGAAGCCCAGCCCTTTACGAAGCTCATACGCAGCGACCAACTTTTGCCGCCAAAAGTCTTCATCTGGCATATTCGGGCCAAAATTCACCATTCGAATTTGCAAAGAACCCTCCTCATAAAGACCAAAACCCAGGGTATTGCCTTTATAATCGCAAACCTCAACCATGTCGCCTGGCTGTATATCTCCCGCCTTGCGCCAAATCGCACCGGAAAATATCCATGGGTGCATCCGTAAAACAGAGGCTTCTCTGCCTTTATTTAATGCAATCTTCCGTTCCAATTCTTCAATTTTGGGCAAAGTTACACAAGCCGCAAATTTGTTATTTCCCATGTCCTTAAAATATTTGAGAATCAAGGTTATTTTGTAATTTTGCCGCCGTTTTTAAAAAATATATTTCCATGAAACGAATCCTGTTATTTGCAACGATGATTGTAGTGCTGGCCGCCTGCAATTCTCATAAAAAGGAACTTGAAAAACTTCAGGCCAAAAATGACAGCTTGATGCAGCTGACCCAAATGAAAGACCAAAGCCTGTATGAGTTTATCACTACCTACAACTCCATTCAGCGCAATCTTGACAGCATCAAAGCGCTTGAAAACATTATTAACATTAATACTTCCGGAGGCGAAGTACAAAATTCAGCCAAAGACCAGATTAACAGCGACATAAAAACCATTTATGAATTGCTTGTAAAAAACAAAAATATGGTTGCTTCGCTCCAGTCTAAACTCAAAAAAAGCAACACCCGCGTGGCTGAACTTGAAAAAATGGTGGCTTTCCTGAGTGCTCAGGTAGAGGAGAAAAATGCCGAGATTGAAAACCTGCGTGCCGAGCTTGAAAAAATGAATGTAAAAGTTGAAAAACTAAATATTAAAGTGGAAGAGCTCGAAAGCACCACTGCAAGCCAGGCTGCTGAAATTCAGAAACAAAAAGAAGAATTGGAAAATAAAACCACTACCCTAAACACCGCCTGGTATGCTGTAGGAACGAAAAAGGAATTATTGAAAAATAACGTTATCAACAAAGAGGGTGGATTTCTGGGTATTGGCAGCAACAAAACTTTAAAAGAAGATTTCAATAAAGACTATTTCACCCGTGTAGATATCCGTAAGTTTGAGTTCGTGCCTTTGATGGCTAAAAAAGCTCACCTTATAACCAAACATCCTACCAGCAGCTACTATATCAGCGGGCAAAAGCGGGCTGACACTCTCTTCATTAAGAATCCTAATGAATTCTGGAGTGCAAGCAAATACCTTGTGATAGAAATCGAAAACTAGGCTTAATAAAGCCCTTAATAGATACCCAAAGGCATCCTCGTGCAGGGTGCCTTTGTTTTTGAGCTTAACAATCATTCAAATCACAATATCGGTCCTATTATAAATTCTAAGACACTCATAATGAACTGGATAATCTTGATTATTGCAGGGATTTTCGAAACTGTTTTTGCCTTTTGCCTGGGAAAAGCCCGTGAAAACGAAGGTTTACAGATGTATGCGTGGTATACAGGCTTTTTAGTGTCACTTATCGTTAGCATGGCTCTGCTGATCAAAGCCTCACGTAGCATTCCCATTGGTACAGCTTATGCCGTTTGGACTGGCATCGGGGCAGCAGGTACAGTATTGATAGGTATTGTAGTATTTAAAGAACCTTTTACTTTCTGGCGGATATTTTTCTTATTGACACTCATTGGTTCCATTGTCGGCCTTAAAGCAATGGCCTCGTGAAATTCTATCCTTGAGTTATTGGAAACCATTGAAAGGAACAGATCATAAACATTCTTGAAAATCAAATACTCCTGGTCATGCAATCGTGTGGGGTCCCGGCATCAGCCAAATTACTTTTTTCACAAAAGCAGCCAGTTTCTGATAATTTGATTACCCAAAGGAGTCATATACGATTCAGGGTGAAATTGAATTCCTCTGATATTGTAATCACGATGCCTGATAGCCATCACCAGGCCATCATCACTGCGGGCAGTAATAATCAAGTGTTGGGGCAACGAAGACTCATCCACCACCCAAGAATGATATCGCCCAATCAAAATCGGGCTGGACAATCCATCGAAAAGGCGGTCATTCTCTACGACAATTAGTTCTGATTGAATTCCATGGAATACCCCTACCTGACAGAGCCTTGCCCCAAAAGCCTCAGCAATAGCCTGATGTCCCAGGCATACTCCAAGTATATCAACCCTGCCTGCAATATCCCTGACCAAATTGGGTAAATTGTGCCACTCTGCAGGGAGGCCTGGGCCGGGAGAGATTAGAATCTTGTCATACCTCAAAATGTCATCCGCATCAAATCCATCATTGGGTAATAAATTCCATTCGTAAGGGCATTCCTGACGGAGAACCTCCACCAGGTTCCAGGTAAAAGAATCATAGTTATCAATCAAAGCCAGTCGCATACATGCGCAAAATTACAACATACCCCTATTACCTATCTTTGCACCATGAGTGATCTGGCATTTGTTTCCGAGAATGAGCTTCGCAACCACATGAATAATTTGGGTGCACAAGGAATACCTTTTTTATTCATCATCAGTTTTTTAAAAGACAAAAACATTTGTCTGCCACTCGGCGAGATAAATCCGGGGATTATCGGCTATGATATAGCTGGCAATAGCAACACACCCAAAACAAATTATAATTTTCACTTCAACTTCGAAGCAATGCCTGTGTCGTATGAAGATTATCTGACACGCTTCGAAAAAGTCATGCAACACATACGGTTTGGAAATACTTACCTCATAAATCTAACCTTGCCTACACCCATCCGAACTTCATTAAATCTCCATGAGATTTTTCAGCGAAGCAAGGCTCCTTACAAGCTTTGGTTGAAGAATAATTTTACCGTATTCAGTCCTGAGATTTTTATAAGGGTAAAAGATGGCCGGATTTATTCCTACCCCATGAAAGGCACCCTTGATGCCAGTATTGCCAATGCCGATAAAATTTTATTGGAGAGCCCGAAAGAAAGAGCTGAACATTTCACCATTGTAGATCTTATTCGCAACGACCTAAGCATGGTATCAACCGGGGTAAACGTTAAACGCTTTATGTATCTCGATCGTATCAAGACCCATAAAGGTGAACTTTTGCAGGCAAGCAGCGAAATAGAAGGGATTCTTCCCACCGACTGGAAACAAAATCTGGGGGAATGGTTCCTGCAACTTTTGCCGGCAGGCAGTATCAGCGGAGCACCCAAACGAAAAACCGTTGAAATATTATTAAATGTCGAAGGCTACAACCGTGGATTTTATACCGGGGTTTTCGGAATTTTCGATGGCGAGGGCATAGAAAGCGCAGTCATGATAAGATTTATAGAAGAAACTCCACAAGGGCTTGTGTTTAAAAGTGGTGGCGGAATAACATTTCGTTCCGACCCATGGCAAGAATACCAGGAACTTATTCAAAAGGTTTATGTCCCCATTGCTTGAGACCATTTGTATCAGAGATGGTAAAGCCCTTCATCTGGAGTATCATCGCCAGAGAATGCAGCATTCATCTCAAATACTCTTTCCCGGCTATCATCCCCCAGACCCTGAAGATCTTTTAAAAAATATTGACACCCACTCACTTCAGGGAACCCTGCGGTGGAGAATTATTTATGGTCCAGGCAAACTACTTAACGAAATAATGCCTTATACATACAAATCGGTCAGAACATTAAAATTGGTGGAAACCTCTATTGATTATTCGCATAAGTTTGCTAACCGTGATTCTCTGGATAGTCTTTATAAGCAAAGAGATAGTGCAGATGATGTCCTTTTAATAAAAGACGGGAGAATAACCGATACCACCATAGCAAATATTGTATTTTTGAAGGATGGGAAACTCTTTACCCCAGACCAGCCATTATTGATGGGAACTGCAATACGAAGGATTTTAGATGAAGGCAAAGTAATGGCTATGAGAATCTGCCCTAAAGACATTGCTCAATTCGAAGCCTTCTGGCTTGTGAATGCCTTGCGAGTGAATTTTCCCTTCGACCCTATGCCTATTGATGGAATTATTAGTTAAACTGGGTACTTTTGAATCATCATAAAAAATTCAGGTATTATGAAAAAAATCATCTCAACGGAAAATGCTCCCAAAGCCATTGGTCCTTACAGTCAGGCTAATGAAGCCAATGGATTCATCTTTATTTCAGGACAGGTACCCATCGATCCCGCAACCGGAAAATTGGTAGAAGGTGGTATACGTGAGCAGACAGAACAGGTACTAAAAAATATCAGAGCCATACTCGAAACAGCAGGACTGGGATTTGAGCATGTGGTGAAATGCACTTGCCTGCTCAGCGACATGGATAACTTTGCCGCCATGAATGAGGTTTATGCGCGCTATTTTACCCAAAACCAACCTGCTCGTGCAGCTTATGGTGTTGTTAAGCTACCGTTGGGGGCTCTCATCGAAATTGAATGTATTGCAGCCCGATAAAAATGTGATTTTTCAAAAAAACAAAGCCGCCTTCCAAATGCGGAGAGGCGGCTTTTCACTTGTATTAACCAAAAACCAGTTTAGAATTTAAAGCCGAGAGTCATTACAGCCATATTGCCTGTATAATTCAAAGTAGGAGCCGGCTGTGATGTACCATTCATCGGGTCGTACATAAAATATTTTTCGGAGCTGGTTGCATGGGCATAAGCAAAATCCAGATAAAAATTGTTTTCACGATATCCTACACCCAACGACCAGGTCTTCCGTTCAGCGTCATTAATATTATTGGCAAACGGACTTTCGTAAAGGGAGTATCCTGCTCTGGTGCTGAAAGGTCCAAAGCGCCATTCTGTACCCACCCTGATAATGTTTTGAGTGGAAAAGCTATTTTCTATAGAATTATTTACATCAAGAAAATCGGCTGTAGGGCGTAATTTGGCATTGCGGTAATCTACAAACTGATAATCGGCACTAATCAATCCCATTTTACCAATTAAAACAGCAGCGCTTCCGATAACTTTTGAGGGAGCCGTTAGTTCATAATCGTATTCTCCTAAACGAGAAGTAACCGATTTATCTTCGATTTCCTTGTCGAAGTAAGAATCAAGCTGGCTACTCCAGGTATCATGCATATTGGTGAAGAAGGTTGGAGAATGATAAGCTACACCCACCCTTAGCCAATCCACCGGACGGGCAATAATCCCGGCTTTTAGGTTAAATCCGGTACCGGTAGTCTCAAGTTGCTGGCGCAGGGTTAACGATCGGAAGTATTCATTGCGGTTTTCAACATCTGCCTCGCTGTAGACTGATTCTTCATAATAACGGAAGGTGGGAAATCCAAAAGTCACCCCCAGGTAAAGTTTATCGGAATAATTGGCAGCAGCCGAGAGTACTATTTCGTTCATTGAACCTTCGGTACTTATAGCCTTGCGCTGCAAGACGCCTCCATTTGGCATATCGCAGTAAAACCTTTGAGTAGCATCATCATAAAATATCAGATTCGCTTTTTCAGCCAATTCTTCAGGAGAGTTTCTCTCAATTCCATACTTATTGGCATATTCCACATAACCTGTCAACAGGGAGTTTTGGTCGTTGAAGCCTTCAATAAGAACTCGGTTGTTGAAATCGAGCAGACGGTTATAACCAAAGCCAAACTGAACATTACGCCAACCGGGTTGATCGAGGCGATTGGGATATTCGGCCGTGAGAACTCCGCCCATGTTGGTAAATGAAAAATTGTATTTGTCGTCGGAGGCGTGGGTTCCGAAGAAAGACGACTTGGTTTGAGTGTTGTAAACAAAGGGGGAGAAGACCACCTCAGAAGTTTTGTAAAGTCCAAGGCCAGCCGGATTAATACTTAAGGTGGAAAAATCAGCACCTACGGCGCCGAAGGCTCCGCCCATTGCCGTAAAACGGGCAGACCCAAAATAATTAACGGATGAATAACGAAGGGCATCAGTTGCATTCTGGGCAAAGGAGATGCCTGTGAAAAGCAGGAATATTGCACTAAAAAAGACTATCTTATTTCTCATATCCGAAATTTTTTTATGGTTTGTCAGTTAATGGAGAGCCCGTTTTTATATTCCGGGCTCCTCCTGTTTATTTATGATTTAAAATAATGCACATTTCATTCAAAAACCACTAGCGGCGACGGCCCGATGGACTTCCCGAACCAGAGGAGTTAAAACCACCCGAGCTGCGGGAAGGTGCACTGTAGGAAGGGGAATAAGAGGGAGCGGAATACGACCTCGAGGGCGAGGAGGATGATTCGCTGCTTCTCGAGCTTTCCCTGCGCGGCTCCGACTGTACGGGAGGTGAATACGACCTTCTGTTTTCCTGGTTTGCCGGAGCATTATATTGCTGCCTCGGGGTAGAAGGAGCGTTGTATTGTCTTTGTGGAGTTGTTGGCGTGTTATACTGCCTGTTAGGCTGCTGATATTCGTTCGGAGTATAGCGCTCTTGCCTATCCTGTCTGGTTTCTGGTGTACGATCCGGAGTACCATAGTTACGGGGAGAAGTATAAACATCACTCCGCTTGGGTTGTGTATAGGTAGGTGGGGTATAATTTCTCACTTTTCCTTCCTCTGCCTGGGTCTCCGTCCTTGGTTTGGCAAGTTCTTCACGATTAGCTGCAGGATTTTGCCTCCTGTACTTGTTATAATCATAGCGCTGGGCAGGCGTTTCATTGCTGCGGGGCGTTGCATATCTTTCTTGTGCCTGCTGCCTCCTGAGCTCGTCCTGTGAGTTGTATCCGGATACAGACGATTCCTGTCTGCGCGAATCATAACCTACTCTGACCTGCTCACCGCCTATATTGGTCACTCTTCCCTGTGGATTCTGCCTTTGGCCTTCGTTTTGTTCTGAGGTTTGGGGTGCAGAAATATTAGCATTGGCAGCATTTACTCTTGGGTTAGCAACATTACCCTCTGAGGCCGGAACATTCACCGCAGCATTATTGGTGTTACCCGCACTAATTCTGGGATTGCTGTTTCCCTCTGAAGCTGCTTGTGTGGCTGCAGCCTGGGTAGCGGCATTGCCTGCGCCAATCCGTTTCTGATTTACTTCACCTGCTACGGATGGTGTAGCGGGATTAACTGCATTATTGCCACCAGAAGCATTTATTCTACGCTGAGTGAGGCTTTCCTGAGGGCTTCCAGCTGTTCCTGTGCGAACATCCGGTAAGGTATTGTTATCGCCCCCTATACGACGCTGGTTTACGCGACTTTCATAAAATTCACCAAAAGTTCCGCCTCCGCTGCGTGCACCACTGGTTTCGTTCCTCGAAATTCGTGGCCCGTAATAGTATGAGTTTTGATCGAAACTATTGTAATAGCGACCGAACCAATAACCATCCCAATATCCATGATTATATCCGGCCCAATAGCCCCATCCGCCGTATCCCCAATACCATGGGCTCCAGGGATAACGGTAATAGAAATGAGGATAGTAATACCAACCGGAGAAGGGATGGCCCCAATGCCAGCCTATGCTACCCCAGCCCCAGTTGAAGCCAAGGCTGAAGTACGGCCCGCCGTAGCAATCCCACCACCACCAGTCGTAACCGAGGTAAACACTTGTACCCCATACCCAGGGATCGTAAGTGTACCAATAAAGGTTAGTGTAATAATCGTCGTAATATCCGAATCCATACACCGGGCGGTGAAATCTTTTTATACGAACCGAATAGGAGTAATCGTAGTAATCGTCGTAATCGAAATTGGTGTTATCGTCGTAATAGGTAACCTGTCGGTCGGGTTCCGAGACCACCTCCTGGCTATAAGTTTGCTGATTACCGCTTGAATATTGCTGCTGAACGGCTGAATAATCGCGATAATCAGGCTCAGCCTGGGATCGATCTGGATAGTTATCCGACGCACTTGGAGTTGCCGACTGCTGGCCCTGAGAAGGCTGAACAGCAGTTTGCGAGAAGGCCGGCCTGGTGTCGTACACCTCATCATAAGGTGCGCTGGCCAAGTAGGTAGTAGAGCAGCTTTGAAACGCGGCTGCCACCACCAAAACACTTAAGTATCTCAATATCTTTTTCATAATGCCCTCCTTTGCTGACTGGTTTGCCAAGGAACTTATTTTGTAATTTTGCCCTCCGTTTTAAGGGAGGAGTGGTTTTATGCCTCCAAAATTATCCAAATATCATACCACACAAGCATTATGGCGAAAGATTTTACAACCAGGGAAGATAATTATTCCCAATGGTACAACGACCTGGTGATTAAAGCAGATCTTGCTGAAAATTCGGCTGTTCGTGGCTGCATGGTTATCAAGCCCTATGGCTATGCCATCTGGGAAAAAATGCAGCAGGTGCTCGACAAAATGTTCAAGGATACTGGTCATGTGAATGCCTATTTCCCCTTGTTCATTCCTAAATCATTTTTCAGCAAGGAAGCTTCACATGTGGAAGGTTTTGCCAAGGAATGTGCCGTAGTCACCCACTACCGTCTGAAAAACGATTCCGAAGGGAAAGGTGTAATTGTTGACCCCGAAGCCAAACTTGAAGAAGAACTCATCGTAAGGCCTACTTCCGAAACCATCATCTGGGACACCTATCGAAACTGGATTCAAAGCTATCGCGACCTTCCTTTGCTCATTAACCAGTGGGCCAATGTAGTCAGGTGGGAAATGAGAACCCGATTGTTTCTGCGGACAGCTGAATTTTTATGGCAGGAAGGTCACACGGCGCATGCCACAGCTGAAGAAGCCATGGAAGAAGCCAAACGCATGTTAGGCGTTTACACTGAATTTGCCGAAAAATACTTAGCCTTGCCTGTCCTTCAGGGAGTAAAAAGCCCGAACGAACGCTTTGCCGGAGCCATAGAAACTTTCTGTATAGAGGCCATGATGCAGGATGGCAAAGCACTTCAAGCAGGCACTTCACACTTCCTTGGCCAAAACTTTGCCAAAGCCTTTGATGTTCAATTCCTTAATAAGGAAAACAAACTCGATTATGTATGGGCCACTTCATGGGGTGTATCTACCCGTCTGATGGGTGCACTTATCATGACCCATTCTGACGACAACGGCCTGGTTCTCCCCCCCAAACTGGCTCCCTATCAGGTGGTTATCGTGCCTATTTATAAAAAGGCAGAACAATTGGAACAAATCAGTATAAAAGCTAAAGAGATAAAACACAATCTCGAAAAACTTGGGCTGAGTGTAAAATACGACGACAGAGACAATTTCACCCCAGGATGGAAATTCAATGAGTATGAGTTTAAGGGTTTTCCAGTAAGATTGGCCATTGGCCCGCGTGACCTTGAAAACGGAACGGTAGAAGTTGCCCGGCGCGATACACTCACCAAAGAAATCATGTCGATGGAAGGCCTTGAAGAAAAGGTCGCCGATTTGCTTGAACAGATTCAGGGCAACCTCTTTGACAGAGCCCTCCGCTTTAGGGAGGCCAATACCCGTAAGGTTAATTCATGGGAAGAATTCAAAGAAGAAATTGAAAAAGGAGGATTCCTTCTCGCACATTGGGATGGCACTCCAGAAACCGAAGAAAAAATTAAAGAAGAAACCAAAGCTACCATCCGCCTTATTCCGCTAAACCCTGAACCTGAGCCCGGAAAGTGCGTCTATACCGGCAAACCTTCGCCGCATAGGGTGGTTTTTGCACGTTCCTATTAAGAAGCCATTATACAATTATTACTCTACCCGGCGTTTATATTACAACTTACAACGCAAGGGATGCCCGGACAAAAAAAGAAAAAAAGAGTAGTTGTTTCTGTAATCAACGACCTGGCTACCGACCAGAGGGTAGCCAGGGTTTGTTATATGCTTACGGAAATGGGGTTTGATGTGCTTCAGGTAGGACGCATCCTTCCCGGTTCTCCGGCCTTACCTGAGCGTCCCTGGCAGCAAAAGCGCATGCGATTACTTTTTCGCAAAGGGCCAATCTTTTATGCAGAATTCAATATACGGCTCTTCCTTTTTCTGATATTTCACCGCTCAGATCTGCTTGTGGCCAACGACCTCGATACTCTCCTGCCCTCTTTTCTTGTTCACCGATTGAAACGCATTCCCCTGGTTTACGACAGCCATGAATTTTTTACCGAAACCCCGGAGGTCATTCATCGGCCCTTGGTCAGAGGTGTCTGGCTGATGATCGAAAAAAGCATAGTACCTCGCCTACCCTGGATGGTGACCGTAAATGAATCGCTGGCCAGGATTTTCTCAAAAAAATATGGCATTGAAACCCTTGCCATCAGAAACACTCCTTTTCTCAGACCCTTGCCTCAACCTGCCGACTTGTCTAAAGAAGGTATTCCAGCAGAAAAGAATATTTTGATTTTGCAGGGTTCCGGCATCAACATCCACCGCGGTGCTGAAGAAGTGATGGAAGCCATGCGTTATCTGGAAAACACAATTTTACTTATCGTTGGTTCAGGTGATGTTATTGAAAAACTCAAAACGATTTCACAAAAACCCGGCATTTGGGGAAAGGTAATTTTCATTCCCCGTCAACCTGCCGAAAAATTAGCCACACTGACCGCCGCTGCCGACATCGGCCTGAGTATCGATAAAGACATTTGTCCGAATTACCACTTCTCACTGCCCAACAAGCTGTTCGATTATATCCATGCCGGGACACCTGTGTTGGCAAGCAATCTGCCTGAAGTCCGCAGAATAGTCGAACAATGGCAGGTTGGTCGTATACTCCCAGGTCATCATCCTCAGGAAATTGCTTTAACCATCGAAAACATGCTCAACGACCGCGAGAACCTTGCAAAATACCGGCACAACTGCCTCAAAGCCAGAGAAGAATTGTGCTGGGAAAAAGAAAAAATTCCTTTACAGAAGCGTTATGAAGCCTTCCTCTGAGCCCAGCTTGCATATTGTCTCCTTTGATGTCCCCTATCCCCCTGACTATGGAGGGGTAATAGATGTTTTTTACAAAATTAAAGCCCTCCATAAACTGGGTGTTAAAATCATTCTCCACTGCTTTGATTATGGCAGAGGCAGACCCGACGAACTCAACAAGTATTGCAACAAAATATATTACTATTCTCGCAAAACAGGTTGGAAAAGTCAGCTGAGTCTTCACCCTTATATTGTTACCTCCAGATCAAACCATAAATTACTCGAAAATCTCGCGGCAGACCCTTATCCCATTCTATTTGAAGGGCTACATACAACAGCATTTCTAAATCATCCAGCCCTTGCCGGGAAAATCAAAATATACCGAGAGAGCAACATCGAGCACCAATATTACCTCCATCTGGCCAAAGCTACTCATCAGCCCCTAAAAAAAGCCTTTTTTCTTACCGAAGCCTTCAGATTGTGGCTTTACCAACCCAAGCTGAAACATGCCCAGGTTATGCTTGTGGTAAGCCAGGCCGATGCTGACTACCTGTCACGCAAATTCCCTCAAAACAAGGTAATCTATCTTCCCAGTTTTCATGGAAATGTAAAAGTTAATATTGAAGAAGGTTTTGGAAAATACGCTCTTTTCCATGGGAACCTGTCGGTTCCTGAGAACGAAGCCGCAGCTACTTTCATCACTAAAAAAGTTTTCTCAGGACTTGAATATCCCCTGATTGTTGCAGGAAAAAATCCATCTGCAGAGCTTGCCAGGCTGATTGACAAAACACCCAATGTACACCTCATTGCCAACCCGGATCAGGCAACCATGGAAAAGCTCATACGTGAGGCCCACCTGCATGTTTTATACACTTTTCAGCCTACCGGTCTCAAACTAAAACTTCTCCATACACTGTTCCAGGGAAGGTATTGCCTGGTGAATAAGCATATGCTGGCGGGTACTGGTCTTCACTCACTTTGTCACATAGCAGATACACCCGAGAATTTTCGCTCAGTCGTCCTTGAATTGGCACAAAAACCTTTCTCCCGGGAAGACATACAAAAAAGAGAGTCCTTCTTCTATTTTCAATACAATGATGAGCGAAGTGCAAAAAAGCTGCTCGACCTTCTCTAAAGTAAAGACTATATCCCTGGCTAATTATTCCAAAGAAGAATCACTTATCTCGGAATGAATGACTTTCCCCTGGCTCAGATGGTAGATGGTTCCGGGGAATAAACTTATCATACGGTAATTATGCGTAGCGACAATAATAGCAGTACCCAATCGGCTGATGTCACGCAACAGCCCCAAAATCCCCTCTGAAGACTCCGGATCAAGATTTCCTGTAGGCTCATCGGCAATAATAAGTTCAGGTTGATTAATGAGGGCTCTGGCTACTCCCACACGCTGCTGCTCTCCACCTGACAATTGATGCGGCATTTTATGCCCTTTGGTTTCAAGGCCGGTAAGATTCAATAGTTCCTCCACCCGCATCTTCATCTTCACTTTATCTTTCCATCCTGTAGCCTTCATCACAAAAAGCAGGTTATCCTCAACCGATCGGTCTGATAACAATTGAAAATCCTGAAAGACAATGCCGATTTTCCTTCTCAGGTAAGGAATATCTTTCTTTCTAAGCTGATTAAGGTCGTATCCTACCACCTTAGCCTGACCTGCTTTAAGGGGAAGGTCAGCATATAAGGTTCTTAAAAGACTTGACTTTCCCGAACCTGTTTTTCCTGTAAGATATACCAGCTCACCTGGCTCCACCTTTAGGGTTATTCCTCTTAAAACCAGAATATCTTTATGAAAAACAGATACATCAAGAAGATCTACAACTGCGGACATGGAGGCAAAATTGAAAATTACTAATTGAAGGCTACAAAGTTAAACATTCATGACTTTAAACTGTGCCGACACATTAATTTTGCAGCCGCTTAACAAGGACTATGAAAAGAACTGTCGTATTATCCCTCCTGGTTATCGTTTTTGCCGGAGGTTGCCGCACTACCCTGGAACCGGAGAAACCAACGGAAAGTTATCTTCCATGGAACAAGGAACCCGAGGCTTCTTTCATTCAGATTCCCGTAAATCTTGAAATATCGACCATAGAAAACCTGGTCAACAAAAATCTTAATGGCGTTTTATTTGAAAATCCCTCCATCAAGACAGGAGACGAAAGTACAATAGCGCTAAAAGTATGGAAAGCCGGCCGTATACGGTTGGCCATGAAGGGAAATACACTGGAATGGGAAATGCCCCTGAAAATTAACGCGCAGACACGCATGCGGATTGGCATTGGGAGTTTAGGCTTTACCGACACCCGTGATCTGAATGGGGAATTATCCCTAAAATTCAAGACCTTACTTGAAATTACCCCTGACTGGTCTATAAAGACCAAAAGCACTCCCGTGGGTTACACCTGGATTAAAGAACCATCGCTTACAGCAGCAGGCAGAGAGTTTCCAATTACCCTCCTGGCCAACATTATCCTCAACAATGCACAGGGAAGCTTAGCCCAAAGCCTGGATGAAAGCATCCAACAAAATCTTAGTTTGCGCAAAGAGGCAGACATGCTATGGCAAAAGCTGCAAGACCCTGTAAAAATTTATGATCATCCGGAGGTTTGGCTGATTTTGAAACCCGAAGAGGCTTATGCTGTTCAGCCTATGGCAACGAAAGGAGTCCTTCAATGGAAGGCCGCCCTGAAAGCCAGAATTGAAGCATCGGTTGGTAGCCGCCCGGTGCTAAGTTCTCTCACACCGCTTAAGAAAATCAACTTACAAATACCCCAAGCCCCCTACTCCTTCCTCTTTGCCCGCATCAGCGCCAATCTCGATTCTCTGGCATCTACTGCTATGCATTACCTGAAGAATGAAAAATTCAGCAGTGGGGGCCGTTCAGTGGTAATTAAGGAACTGAGGCTATTTGGCAGCGAAGGAAAGCTGGTGGCTGAAACCAGGGTAGAAGGCAGTATTAACGGGAAATTATACTTTACTGGTAAACCTTACTACAACCCCGAGACCCGGCAGGTTAGTTTACAAGATTTCGATTTTGAATTAAAAACCCGTAATCTTTTGCATAAAAGCGCTGCCTGGCTGCTTCAATCAACCATAAAAAAACAGGTAGCCCAACGGCTACGTTTCGACCTGGACAGCCAGATTGAAGCCTTGCAGCAAGGTATCGACCAATGGACCGAAAACTTTGAACCTGCTGAAGGAATTAAAATCAAAGGAAAAGTCGAAAACCTCGAACCCGATGCCATACATATCGCCCACTATGCCCTAATTATTTATCTGAAGGCCAGTGGGAATATTGAAATAATAAGCAGACCGATAGCGACCGCGAAATAATACGGAAAGGATAAATTGTTTTTCAACACTACGACTTTTAGGTTATTGTCCTTTTCGAACCAATTGTTAACACCAGCACACAAGACAGCGTGTTAATGAATATTCAGTCAATCCAAAGCATTAGAAAATATGCACCAGCTTTTTGGTTTCGAAAAAAGGCTCGTAGAAAAAGTTAGATAGATAATAGACATGAAATCTTCGGTCAAGGGCAAAGAGCTCTTCTTCAATGTCGCCTCCTTTAAGGTATAAAATACCGTTGGGGAGAAAATTGATGGCATCGCGCCGAATCAGCCTTTGGGTAAGTTGAAGGAATTCGGGCAAGGTAGTGACGGCCCGGCTAACAATGAAATCATATTTTTCGCGCAAAGTTTCTACCCTGGCCTGACGTGCTTCGACATTGCTCAGCTTAAGTTCTTTGCAAATTGCTTCTACCACTTTAATTTTCTTTCCGATAGAATCCACCAACGTGAAGGAAACCTCAGGGAAAAAAATCGCCAGAGGAATTCCTGGTAAACCTCCGCCTGTGCCTGCATCCAGCACATAGGTGCCTTCTTTAAAACGAATGATACGGGCAATGGAAAGACTGTGCAGGATATGATGCAGCTCCAGGTTTTCCATATCCTTACGTGAAATGACGTTTATACGAACATTCCAGTAACGATAAAGCTCCATCAGCTGCTCATACTGCTCGAGCTGTAGAGCCGATAGGTTGGGAAAGTATCTGGGGATGAACTGCATTTACCGCCTGAATTCAACCGGCAAATCTATGGAAAAGGGTCGTGCCGGGCAATAACTCTTCATTTTACCAAAAGTGGCTAATTTTGCCATTATGAAAAAAGCAATTTTTTTACTGGAACTTACTATAGTTACTATACTTGTTCAGGCTCAGCCTCCCGACAGTGGATTTTCAACAAGGGAACAATACATTAATCAATACAAAGAAATCGCTATCAGAGAGATGCAATTGTATGGCATCCCTGCGAGCATCAAACTGGCACAGGCTGTGCTGGAATCAGGAGCAGGACGCGGAGAACTTGCCCAAAAAGCCAATAATCATTTTGGTATCAAATGCAAAGGCGAATGGCAAGGCGAGCATTACTTCAAAGATGATGATGCACCAAATGAATGTTTCAGAAAATACAAGGATGCAGAAAGCTCATTCCGCGATCATTCATTATTTCTCACTACCCGTGACCGTTATAAAAATCTTTTCAGGTTGCCAATTACTGACTACAAAGGCTGGGCCAGGGGACTTAAAGAGGCGGGTTATGCTACCAACCCCGCTTATGCCGAAAGGCTTATAAAAATAATCGAGGATCACCAACTTTATCTAATCGACCAGGGAGTGCCCTGGCCTCCCCGTAAAGACGAACCTGCTCCAGTAATTGCAGAAAATACAAAAAAAGTAGATACCCTGCCTGCTCAATTGGAAGTTTTTCACCCTGAATTTGTTGCTTCCAGTACAGAAGGCAGACAAATCTTCAAAAACAATGGTGTAAAATATATCGTAACAAAGCCGGGAGATAACATTGTAGACCTGGCCCGTGAATTTGACCTTTATACCTGGCAAATTTATGAATACAACGACCTTCCCCGGGATGAAGTTGTAAAACCCGGCCAAATTGTGTACCTCAGCAGGAAAAAAAGGAAAGCCGAAGAAGATTTCTACGTGGTAAAACCCGGCGAGACCATGCACTCCATTTCGCAAAAATTCGGCATAAGGCTCCAGCGGCTTTACGACCTCAACCACATGAATTATGGTTCTGAACCAGCCTCCGGCGACACCCTGTGGATGCGGAAAAAAAAGCCCTCCAACTTCGAAAAAAAAGATGGTTTTATTTTATTCCGTATTTTTAAGGGTTCAAAAGACTAAAACCATGCTGAAAGTTAACACCTATTATGAGGGTCGGGTGAAGTCCATTTCTTTTCAATGCGAAGAAGGACCTGCAACTTTAGGAGTGGTCACTCCTGGCGAATATGAGTTTCAAACCACCAGCACTGAATATCTTACGGTTACTTCAGGCCTTTTGTACATCATGCTGCCCAGTCAGTCAGCCTGGAAGGCCTACAAACCCTATGAAACCATCATCATTCCGCCCAACATCAGATTCAGGATTATGGCCAAGCACGATGCCTCTTATAAATGCGTTTATAAACAATAGAGGAAGCGATTAATGCACACTTTCGCCTGCTAACCAGCTCTCTCCCAAGGCCGCTGCCTCGACCCATTACTTCAAATCAAAAACACTGATGTTTATCAGTCTTTCAATTTATTTACAATGAGCTTATTCCCCACTACGCTTATCCAAACCGGGGTCTGTTTTGATCGCTGCAATTGAATAAGCCCTACGGCCGAAGAGACCTCTCCCCGGGGAAGAGTTATTTCTGCAACCAAACCCTGTGATTCAAAACAATAAACATGGTTGTTGGCTGCCTTAACAACCAAAATATTATTTTTGGAGGGGATTTCAAGAAGAATGGGTTTGCCGTTCACTGCTGCCGGAAAATCGAATTGCAGCAATACTTTTTTAAACCTGTCGTAGACTACAAGTTTCCGGTCGTCTGCATAGATGAAGTCAGGGTCGCGGTCGTTATTAAAATCGGCGTATATAAAATAGTGACTTTCTGAGAAATTATCGAAAACCGTCTTTTCTATGGGGCCCGAAGGATTTAAATAAATGAGATTGCCTTTAGGGTCGGTGGTAAGAAGTTGTCCCTTGTGGTTAGTTTCGTTTACGTAAAACTCAGAAAAATTGGAATTGGTGAAGGCCTTTCCCGATTCCATTAACCGGTTTCCATCCGGAGCAAACATCAGCACATGTCCATCCTGGAAAGGTACCACAAGGGCTTTGCCGGATTGTCCTGTAAAGCTTTTGATAGGTAATAAACGGAGAGATGGCAATGAGGGCATTTTCCAACCTTTAACAGGTTTACCCCTTAGGTCTACTGCTCTAAGCATACTATCGGCCGATGCATAAACCAACATAGGATTGCCTCCCGTCTGGCCGAAGACCAATGAAGGTTGTGTTTGGGCCGGATGCGGAAACCTTGCAGGATAACCTTGAATTAATTTTCCTTTCTCATTCAGGCAATAAATTGCTTCACGACTGCAAATCGTGAGTACCTTTTGGCCGGAACTTTTGGTTAATGCGACACTCGCAAAAGGTTTATCGGGGAAAGAATACCTCCATAGCTTTTGGCCATTCAAATCATACAAGTAAAAAGCTCCTGAAGTTCCAAAAATACCCACTGAACCCGAACGTCCCGGAAAATCAGTAAGAACAAAAGGTTCTGAGGCAGCTTCTTCCTCCAGAACTGCTTCCCATACAATCTTGTCTGTTTCATTCCCACCGTGGGAAGAGGAATCATATTCCGCTGGCGAACTCATGTCGGCCGGAATATTTTCTTCTACCGCGTTTCGGTGCTTAATAATGGCAGAGGTATAGTTGAGCGTTCCGTCACCTGAAAACTGCAGGGAGAGACCGTCAAAATCGGAGAGGGCAGCAAGGTTGGCATCAAGGGTCCCGGCGGTTTTGTCGGAAAAGAGGTAATGGTGAAAGACAGCTGATTCAGCGGGATTGTAGTAAATCCAAATATTACTGCGGCTTTCGGCCATTTGAAGCAGAGCTTTGAAAGATGACTTTCGGGGAAGGGTTTTGCCTGCAAGCCAGGTGGTCACATAGTCCTGCAAAACGGAGGGGGAACTGGCGAAGAGAAAATAATCTTCAAAGGCAATATAGCAGGCTTTTTCAAATTCAGGGAAAATGTTGTACAGAAAAGGGCCGAAGACTCTTTTAAAATCAATGTTTCTATAAACCCGTTGATTAATAGCAAACAATTGGTTTTTCTC
>DDBO01000070.1 GCA_002332755.1 Bacteroidales bacterium UBA2030
AAATTGGAAAACCTTAACCGTGAACTTGCCAGCCTTAACGAAGAAAGAAACGTATTGCGAGCCAAATGGCAGGCTGAGAAAAATATCATCGACCAGATTCAACACCATAAGAAAGCCATTGAACAATACCGTATAGAAGCCGAACAGGCCGAACGTGAGGGCAATTATGGTCGTGTTGCTGAATTGAGGTATGGTAAGGTGCGTGAAGCCGAAAATGAAATAGAGCGTCTCAAGCGCCAACTTACCGAGATTCAAGGCGACAATCCTATGATAAATGAGGAAGTGACTGCTGAGGAAGTGGCTCAGGTAGTAAGCAAGTGGACAGGCATTCCTGTAACGCGTATGTTGCAAAGTGAACGCGAAAAACTCTTGCACCTTGAGGAATACCTTCACAAACGCGTTGTAGGACAAGATGAAGCCATACAGGCTGTAGCCGATGCCATCCGGCGTAGCCGTGCCGGTTTGCAAGATCAGAAACGCCCAGTCGGTTCTTTCATTTTCCTGGGAACCACAGGTGTAGGTAAAACCGAATTGGCACGTGCACTGGCCGAGTTCCTTTTTAATGATGAAAACAATATGGTTCGCATCGATATGTCGGAGTACCAGGAAAGGCATTCGGTTTCCCGCCTCATTGGTGCTCCTCCGGGGTATGTTGGTTATGACGAGAGCGGCCAACTTACCGAAGCCGTTCGGCGCAAGCCTTATTCAGTCATTTTGCTCGACGAAATTGAAAAGGCTCATCCCGACGTATTCAATATCCTGCTTCAGGTTCTCGACGATGGCAGGTTGACCGATAATAAAGGCCGTACGGCCAATTTCAAAAATACAATCATCATTATGACCTCTAATATCGGTTCTCATATCATCAGAGAGCGCATTCCTGAAAATGCAGAGTATATCGATGAAAATGTCATCAGCCAAACGCGGGATGAAGTATTCGATTTACTTAAAAAGACGATAAGGCCGGAATTTCTCAACCGTATCGACGAGATAATTATGTTCAGGCCGCTCACCTGGAACGAGATAAAACAAATTGCCCGCATTCAGTTTGAAAAGGTTGCTGAAACGCTGGCAAAAAATGATATCACTCTTGAGTTTACGGATGCTGCTGTTGAATACATTGCCCGTGCCGGCTTCGATGCCCAATTTGGTGCTCGTCCGATTAAGCGTGCCATGCAGCGCGAGGTTCTCAATGTGTTGTCGAAAATGATTCTTGCCGGAAGTGTAGACAAGGATCTTATAATAGTGGCAGATGCTAACCCAGGAGGAATCACATTTCGTAACCGGTAAAAAACAATGCAGAGGTTAGCAGGCTATTGTCCTCCTGACTGATATAAAACCGGTGGCTTGTTTTATGCAAGTTCACCGGTTTTAATTTTATTATTTAGCCTAAAATGGAAAACGGGGGTTGCAGCCCCCGCTTCTCCAAACTTTAACCAAAAACAATTTACAAACCAATGAAAACAAAATCACAAGGATTAGCTTTCATCACTGCAAAAATAAGGTATTTTATCCGTTTGTCAAGTGAATTTTTTATAATGGTTTTTAAAAGAATATAATTTAGAAATATTCTAAATTTTAAAATGCTTGTTTATAAGGCCTAAATCGGTTAAGTAAAAATTGAAAACTTTTTAAAGTAAACTAAAATTTCTTAACACGAATATTAGGAAATAGAAAGCAATTCGAGATGAAAAGTGCGAAATGCCCAGGAATGAAGTTATGTCCATTTTCATAGAGAAAATACTTTCAACCAGGCTCTGTAATAAAAAAAGAAGGGATACCTAAAGGCACCCCTTCTTACAGAACAATTCTATTGAAATTACTTAATGGTATAAGTCATGGTAGCAAGGTTCACCCTTACGGTGTAGGTTCCTGCTGTAGCCGGGCATGGGATAGAAGGAGGATCCTGTACGGATTCATCGGGACGATAAACCAGATTTCCTCCGTCGGATGCTCCATTAGCATCGGTACCATACTGAGGAGCCCGCTGTCCGAGGACTTCAATAAACTTGAGGTATTTTCCATCGCCTCCAAGTTGTACCTGAATTTCGAAGATACCCGGGGCAACTTTGGTCATGGGCAGGGCAGCAGTATTGTCCCATCCTGCAGGGGTACCATCGCCCAGGAGGTAAAGCTGAGCCGATGTTTTGCTTACTGTATAAGTCAGGTTGAGTGTGTCAGCAACGATGCGGTAATCGGCGAGCTCAGCAGGAGCGGGAATAGGAGCAGGATCAGGCACGGATTCGGTTGGTCTGTAAACCAACGGGCCAGCTTCAGGCGTACCCGAAGCATCGGTTCCCCATTGCGGTGCCCACTGACCCAGCACAGAGATAAATTTAATGTATTGACCGTCACCCGGAGTCAGGGTTTCTACTACAGCAAACTGTCCACCGGCAATCCAGGTCATGGGGAGAGCCTTTGTGTTATCCCACCCGGCTGAAGTGGCGCTTCCAAGTAAATAAATAGGTTTTACGTAAATGGCAGCACTGTAAGGTGTAACAACGAATTTTGCTATTTCAGAGTAGGTGCTTTCTGTACCATTGTTATTCACAATAAAAGAGTTTACCCTAAAATACACATCGTGAGCAACACCCGTAGAAAGGCCGAAGTTGATAAGCTTCTGGTTAAAGCCTTCTACCGTAGTTTCCCATTTCGTATTTTCGCTGCTGATAAGGGTTTGAGCAGTAGCGAAGGTGTTAGCCGTATCTATTTGAAGGATATACTTCGTAGCCGGCAGGTTTTCAAGATTATATACAGCCGGGCTCCACTCAATAATGAATGGTTGGTCTTTCTGAGATTCGAGCAAAACGATTTCCGAACCGTTAGCTGGCGTAACAATTGATGGTTTCTGGGTCTGAGCCGGATCAAATACGGGATCCTTATCATCCTTTCCACAGCCGGAAAGTATCAGACCAAAGGCCAGAATAACTGAACTTATGGCAAATAACTTCTTCATAGTCATTGATATTTAAAATCTTAGTAACCAGGATTTTGTTCAAGCGTAGGATTGGCGCCCAGGTCGGAAGCGGGAATGGGGAACAGATTGAAGTGAGCATCTGTTGCCGTTCCGTCGGGTACTTTGCCTTTCCAAGGCCATACATAGCTGCCTCCAGTGAATTTACCGAAACGGATGAGGTCGGTGCGGCGATGGCCTTCCCAGTAGAGTTCACGTGCACGTTCGTCGAGGATAAAGTCAAGGGTAAGCTGTGAAGCAGTGATGTTTCCTGAAGTTTCACCTCCGAAAGCACGCTTGCGAACTTCATTAACATAGGTTAAGGCTTTGTTCATATCGCCATTGGT